>CAMZHY010000088.1 GCA_947307005.1 uncultured Planctomycetaceae bacterium | reverse complement strand
ACCCGTTGAGCTTCACCGCCAGAGAGCGTTGTCGCAGACTGACCGAGCGGAAGGTAGTCAAGTCCGACGTCGCAAAGGGTTCTAAGAATACGCGAAATAGAACGCGATTGATGGAAAAGTTCAAGAGCGTCGCCGCAAGTCGTCTCGAGAATCTCGCTAATCGATTTGCCCAAATACTTCACTTTAAGAGTTTCGGGATTGTAACGTTTACCGCCGCAAGCGTCGCAAACAATCCAGACGTCGGCGAGGAAGTGCATCTCAACCTTGATCATTCCAGCGCCTTCACACTTCTCGCAACGCCCTCCGGGAACATTAAAACTAAACTGACGCGGGGTGAAGCCCCGGATCTTTGATTCGGGAAGTTGTGCGTAAAGATTCCGAATCAAATCGAAGAGTCCCGTGTACGTCGCGGGATTAGAAGTCGCCGTTTGACCTATTGGCGATTGATCTACCTGGACGACAGAATTAAGCTGTTCGCACCCCATAATCCCGTCGCAAGTTCGATTAGGAGTTACAGAACGATTCAGCTCGCGAACCACCGACGGATACAAGACGTCTTGAACCAACGAACTTTTACCGCTGCCACTCACGCCTGTTACGACAGTAAAAGCAGAAAGAGGAAACGGCGCTGTGATTGATTTAAGATTATGTTTGCGGGCGCCTTGGACAATTAGCCAACCAGGATTCCATTTTGGAAGCGGAAGTGAACAGACGCTCTCATAAGTCCGCAAATCACAACGACTATTTTTAAGAGCGCATCGACGGGCAATTTCACGATCAGAAAGAGGAACTGCGGCAATCTTAGCGTTGACCGCGTTCATATCGTACTCGACAACCTCATGAAGCTGGGGAGTACCTACGCTTGGAGACGTCTCTACCAAACTGGAGTTGTCGAACAAATCAACATTTGGCGAACTTTTGCCACGTCTTGCAGATACGGCCGTTTTACGCGTTCTCCCAACTCGTGGGGAACTCTTCCCCGAGTCGCCATTCTCGTCGCCAATCTTTGCGAGGGATACTACTTCCGTTTTTTTTCGCCGCGAAGATTTAGAAACCGAAGAAGCGTTTTTCGAATTGTCTTTCAGGGCGCGCGTTTTTTTAGGAGATTCCGCAGACGTTTTTCTACGTCGAGAGGAGGAGGACGCAGAAGTTGCTGAATCAGAATCCCCATCGTTCTTCTTCTTCATTAACCGCCTCTTCACTCTAGTACTCAGTCGCCCCGTCAAAACGGGCGTAACCTAAAAGCGACATTCAAAAACGAACGCTCAACAAGCAACGCAATCCCGGAACAAACGATTATATTCCATTGAAAAGCTGGTTCAAGGCACAATACGTCGGTTAACCGGTATTGGTATTGATTTCCGACCTGAAAGATAAGGACCTGTGACGGATGATTCCTTTTGCTTCACGGACTCAGGCGTTCCCGAAGCGACAATTAGACCTCCTTGCTTTCCTGCTCGAGGTCCAAAGTCTACGAGATAATCAGCGCTCTCGATAACCTCTTGGTCATGCTCAACAACAAGCAATGTGTTGCCCAGATCACGCAACCGATGAAGCGCCGCAATCAAACGGCGATTATCACGAGTATGAAGACCGACGGTGGGCTCGTCGAGAACATACAAGACGCCTTCGAGGCCACTGCCAATTTGGGCGGCTAGTCGTATGCGCTGAGATTCGCCTCCCGAAAGTGAAGGCGCGGGACGCGATAACGTGAGGTAATCAAGTCCCACGTCTACAAGGAACCGCACTCGAGCAACGACTTCGGCAATAAGGTCGCCTGCGATTTCATTTTCGAGTGGAGTCAACTCAAGGTTTTCAAAAATATGCACTAGCTCGCCAAGAGGGGTTCGACAAATATGGTCAAGCGTCATCGAATGGAATTGCACGGCTGAAACGTCGTCGCGCAAACGACTTCCAAGACAGTCTGGACATTCGTTTTCCTCTATTTGAAACTCAAGACGGCTTCGATAGTAAGGAGATAAACGCCCAGCTTCCTCCGTCGCGGGATAAAGGCCCTTATATTGAAAACGAAAAAGAACGTTTTTGCCTTCGGGCTGCCGAAGATCACGTTTGGCGTTTAAACAAATACGATCAGGAGACGCTTGTAAGCGATAAGCGTTTTCCCAATCAGATGTAGTAACGTCATACCAGCGTTCTCCAGTTCCGTTGAAGATCATGCGTCGGTAATGCGTGTCCAAACGTTCAAAAGGTTTGTCGAGCGGAATACCTGTGACACGCGCAAACGCTAGCATCGTCGCAAAAGTCAGCGGGTTTTCAAAATCAGACCAGACAGGAACAACGCCGTCTAACAATGATAACTTGGGATCATGAATATGAAAACGCGGATGGGCTCCGTTATGAACGCCAAGCCCTTCGCAACTTGGGCACCAACCTAGCGGACTATTAAAAGAAAAATGTCTCGGCGTAAGCGTCTCAAAAGCGCGACCACACTTTTCGCATGACAGTTTTTGACTCATCGACCGAGATTCCCACTCCGGTTCCGGCCTGTCGTCGCAAATAACCACGTTCATCGTGCCGCGTCCCCACTCAAGCGCGGTTTCAACGCTCGCTGAGACGCGGCTACGAATCGTCTTATCCGCTGATTTACCAACGTAACCATTCAAATTAAGACGATCGACAACGAGTTCGATTCGATTGATTTGTCTCTGATCGAGCGTCGGAGGATTATCGAGCGAATAGGTTCCACCGTTTACTCGAACCCGAGAAAACCCCTGCGAACGAAGACGTTCCCAAAGTTTGTCGAAATTATCGCTGTTTTCTAATGCAACGGGCGCCGTAATTAGAATACGACGTTCGTGTTCATAACCAACATGCAGAACTCGCGCTACGATCTGATCTGTTGATTGAGATCCGATAGGAACGTTGCAATCGGGACAGTAAGGAACTCCCAGTCTAGCAAAAATCACACGGAGATAGTCGAGAATTTCTGTGATGGTGCCAACGGTAGACCGAGGCGAACGTCCCGTCGTTTTTTGCTCAATTGCGATCGACGGCGAAATTCCACCTGTCCGTTCAACCTTGGGTTTTTGAATTTGACCTAGAAACTGTCGAGCATAACTCGATAGACTTTCTACGTAACGACGCCGTCCCTCTGCATAAACGACGTCTATTGCAAAGGAGGACTTGCCGCTTCCGCTCGGTCCACAGCAGACAGTCATGCGGTTCCTAGGAATCTCAATCGAAATATTCTGCAAATTATGTTCGCAGGCGCCACGTACTACAATCGGTCCCTCCTCGTCAATCTCTGATCTAGCAACTCGCGAGGAGGAATCGGTTTGGGCCTTTTTCGAAAGTTGTTCGATCATTCTCCCGCGATCGCGGGAAAGATATTCCGCAAGCGCCCTTCCTGTCCAAGAGTCAGGATTGCTAGCAATATCCTCCGGGGTCCCCTCGGCGACGACTCGCCCTCCCAACTCCCCACCCTCGGGGCCAAGGTCTATTACCCAGTCAGCGGTCTTTATCACGTCCAAATTATGTTCGACGATCAAAACAGAATTACCTGCGTCTGCTAATCTGCGCAAAACGTTCAGGAGCATTCGAATGTCGGCAAAATGAAGTCCTGTCGTAGGTTCATCCAAAAGATATAGCGTTTTCCCGGAACTTTTCCTCACGAGTTCTTTGGCAAGTTTAATTCGCTGAGCCTCGCCCCCGGAGAGAGTTGGCGAAGGCTGACCAAGCTTCATATAACCAAGTCCAACGTCGTAGAGCGTTTGAAGCATGTCGTGAATCTTTGGAATATTCTCGAAAACTTTAAGGGCGGTTTCGACGTCTAGATTAAGGACCTGGTCAATTGACAAACCTTTATACTTGATAGAAACTGTCTCACGGTTGAAACGCCGACCGCCGCATTGAGGACAAGTCGTCCAAACATCGGCGAGAAAATCCATTTCAAGGTGAACAGAGCCATTGCCTTCACACGATTCACATCGTCCACCTGCAAGGTTAAAACTGAAACGTCCTGGAGTAAACCCCTTCGCTCTAGCTTCTGGCGTTTCGGCAAAAAGTTTTCGTATTTCGTCGAACAACTTAATATACGTCGCAGGATTGGACCGAGGAGTACGACCAATTGGCGATTGATCAATAGAGATCATTTTCTTGAGATGTTCAACACCCTCGATAGAATCGTACTCACAGGGAGTTGGATCTGCATGATTTAGTTTAGTGGCAAGAGTTTCACGAAGGACGTCGTTTACAAGGGAACTCTTACCACTTCCGCTAACTCCCGTTACGCACACTATTCCGCCAAGAGGAATTCTGACGTCAATATTCTTCAAGTTATGGCGCCGCGCTCCATGAACTACCAACCATCGCCCATCAGGTTTACGCCGTTTCTTCGGTACGGGTATATTTTCATCACCGGATAGAAATTTGGCAGTCACGCTCTTTTCACGTTGATTTGCAAGAACGTCTGCAACAGTTCCAGAAGCGACAATCTGACCGCCGTGAAAACCGGGCCCTGGACCAAAATCAACCAAATGATCGGCCGCCAACATCGTGTCTTCGTCGTGTTCGACCACAACGACAGAATTGCCCAGATCGCGTAAATTCTCGAGAGAACCAATCAGTCGATCATTATCCCGAGGATGTAAACCAATCGAAGGTTCGTCGAGAATATAGAGGACTCCCACAAGACCGCCGCCAATCTGTCCAGCAAGACGAATGCGTTGCATCTCGCCTCCAGAAAGAGTCGGCGCAGATCGACCTATCGAAAGGTATCCTAAACCAACGTCAACAAGAAAACCAAGACGACTAGATATTTCACGAACAAGGACTTTTGCTACAAGTTGACTAGAAGGAGCAAGAGAAAGAGTGTTCAGAAATTCGATCAGAAGGGGAATTGGCAGATTTGAAAGTTCTGGCAACGAATATGATTTCTTGTCTGAAAACGCAGGTAAATCCGACTTGGTTTCTAATCTAACAGATCTTGCCTGCTCATTTAAACGCATCCCACCGCAATAGACGCACGGAACGCACCTCATGAAACGTTCTAATGAATCGCGTTGCGTCTTACTAGTCGAAACTTCGCGCTGTTTGAGTAATTTCGGTATTACACCCTCGTAAAATCCGTTCCACGACCTCTCGATTCCGTCCGCCTTCCAATGGTAAACGACGCTTGCATCTCCCGTCCCCCAGAGAAACTCGTGACGAACGCGCTCATCGAGTTCCTCCCAGGCTGTCTCAAGAACGCTGTTTTTTTCTAGACCATATTTTCTCTCAAGAGCAGCTGCTATCCCTTGGTAAATATGCTGTCTCCACTGACCAAAATTCTGCCACTTTCCTAGTGGGACAATACAACCTTGTTGAAAAGACTTAGATTTATCAGGAATCAACAAATCAGGATCAAAGGTGAAGGTTTCGCCCATTCCTTGGCAGTGCGGACACATACCTTGCGACGTGTTAAAACTAAACATCTGCGGACTGGGACGTTCAAAACTCAAGCCGCAATGAGAACAAGCGTAGTCGGCGCTGAAATAGAGTTCTTGACCAACGTAAAAAACATGATTAACGCCCGATTCGTCACTGGCAACCCCTTGAACCGCCTCGGCAGGCGAAAAATCAATAGGCAAATTGTTAGAGTCTTTTAGCGATAAATCCAAATATTCAAAGCCGTCAACGCCCTCGTGGCCGGGAGTTTCATGTTCTCCAAAACTTCCGGGAAGAGAATCAATTAACACTATAAGACCGGAACCGGATTTTAGAGCTGTCGAAACCGCGTCTTCAAGACCTCGAAGATTCAATTCTGATTGTTCAAAACGATCAACCACCACGTCAATCGAATGTCGGGCTTGTTGATCTAAGTTGAGAGAATCGTCGACAGAATAAAACTTATCGTCAACACGGACTTGGCGAAACCCCTTTCTTCTCAAGTTATTAAGTATATCAATGCAACGCCCCCTCTGACCGCGCGTCACGGGGGCTAAAATTCGAAATCGTGTGCCTTCTGGAAGGACTTTGATGTGGTCAATAATTTGAGAACGCGTTTGGGCTACGATCTTACGCCCACATTTGGGGCAATACGCCGTCCCTACGCGCGCAAAAAGGACGCGAAGATAATCGGAAATTTCTGTAAGCGTGCCGACAGTTGAACGATAATTCTGACCGGCAGTCTTTTGAGAAATCGATATCGCCGGTCGAAGACCTGTGATCTGATCAACTTTAGCGCGGGGCAATTCCCCTAGAAAATGCCTCGCGTAGCTCGAAAGACTCTCGAGATAACGACGCTGTCCTTCAGCGTAAAGCGTGTCAAACGCAAGAGAACTTTTCCCGCTGCCGCTAACGCCTGTAAAACAGACGAGTCGATTGCTAGGCAATCGAAGATCAACGTTATTAAGGTTATGTTCACGCGCGCCGTGAATTACAATATCAGACATTGTCGTCGTCGAAAAAAACAGTAGGCGTCAATACCAAAGCACGCGCTTTGAAAGCGCCTATTACAGCCGAACCCGCGTCCCGCCGCGCCACAACGAAAAGTAGGTCGTCTTAATTCAAAAATCCAAGCCTAGAAGACGACCCTTAAAACCAGTCAAAACGCCCCTTTTAGTAGGAAGAATTAGAACTCGAAGGAAATCTTCGCCAAACGACTTGCGAGTTCCGCCATAAGTTCGTCTTCCTTTTCTTCCGTGTCTGCGAGATAAGTCACAGAAAAACGCAGGAATGGACCGGCGTTGTCCCAAGGAACTGTACAAATCGACTGCTCCTTAATGAGAAACTGCCCTACCTCCTCGGCATTCTCAAACCTACGTCCACCTTTAAGCCCCTTTGGAGACTTAACATAAAGGAAGTAGGTTCCTCCAGGAACTTGGCAATCGAAACCAAACTGATTGAGGGTGTTCACCAGTTTTTGAAGACGTCTGAAATATTTCGATCGCGCCCGGTCTGGAATAGAATCGTCGTCAAGCGCGACGACGGCGGCTTTCTGGATTGCTAAAAACTGACCGCTGTCGCTGTTGTCTTTAACGTCGGCAAAAGCGCGAACAATACGCTCGTTGCCGCAGACCCAACCAAGGCGCCATCCGATCATATGCCAACCCTTAGACATTGAATGGACTTCGACGCCGACGTCTTTCGCGCCCTCAACCTCTAAAAAACTCATTGGACGTTCACGATATGAAAACATCGAGTGGGCGGCGTCCTGAATAACGACAATCTCGTTTCGTTTCGCAAAATCAACGACCTTCTTAAAGAAAGCGACCGATCCAAGTTGTCCCGTCGGACTATTTGGATAATTGATAACAAGCAACTTGGCGCGGGTAAGGACGTCTCTCGGAATAGAGTCAAGATCTGGATAAAAATCGTTTTCTGACAGTAAAGGAAGATTGTAAACCTCGCCGCCGTTATAACGAGTATGCGTGCCCGCGACAGGATATCCCGGCGTGGTCATGAGGGTAACGTCGCCTGGATTGATAAAAACATCAGGAAGCATGGCAAGGGCGGGTTTAGATCCTATGCTGTGATTAATCTCGGTGACAGGATCAAGGTCGACATTGAAGCGCCGTTTCATAAAACGGGCGACTGCCTCCTTGAATTCAAGGCAACCGTTATCGGCGTAACCACGATTCTCAAGTTTGCCAAGTTCTTCCGTCATCTTGGCGCGAACGCTATCGGCAGCCACTTCGTCGTTTTCGCCTATGCCAAAATCGAGTAAACGACGCTCGGGGTGGTCGGCAAGGGCCTTCCGCTTCGCGCGCTTAATCTTTTCAAACTTGTAGATTTCAACGCTTTTGCCGTAGTTTACGCCGCCGATCCTATCGGCGAAGAGCTTCTGAAAATAAGGATCGCCCATCATAATGACTCTCGTACTATAGACGCGTCCATTTCTGTCGTCGAGAAGCCGACAACTCTCCTCAAAAGATGAAACTGGACGCGACTGTGAAAAACGGAACTTCTAACTTACCCCCACTAAAGGGGCGTCGCCGTCAGAAAGCTTAGCTTAATGGAGGCACAATCGACATTATACGATCTTTTTCTCAATATAAAGCCCCCGAAAAGGACTTTTCCTTAAAAACCAAACGTCTGATAATCTGGGGAAAATGCCATAGGCAACGCTCTCCCCCAACCCTGTCCTCCTAATCAAACCCAACTCTAACAAACAATCGTTCCCCCTCCAAGCAAACGATCGCGCCAGTAACAAACGAGCGCTTGACCAGGCGCGACGCCGTAACAAGGAGCGTCTGTTATGGCTACAAGAGTTCCATCCGAGAAAACTCGAACGGTTGCGAGAACGCCTTCGTTGCGATAACGAACTTTAATACAACACCGAAAAGGCTCGTCTAACGGGAGGTCGACGAGCCAATTAGCGTCAACCGCATGTATTTCGTGGACGGCAAGGGCTTCATATGGACCAAGCGTTACCGTTTTTAATTCAGGATTAATTTTCTGAACAAAAACTCGTTCTCCAAAACCGACGCCTAGTCCCTTGCGTTGTCCTATGGTAAACCTTTCGTACCCTGAATGTCTTCCAAGTTCTCTACCGTCAAGAGAAAGAAATGAACCTGAAGTATCGGTAGGAACATCCCCCAAGCGTTCAGACAGAGAATCGCGAACTCTCCGAATAAAGTCAACTCTTTCTTGGTCGGGAATGAAACAGATCTCTTGGCTATCGCCGCGGTTTGCCACAAGAAGTTGTTTTTTCGTTGCGATTTCTCGAACATAAGATTTCTGGTAGGAACCAACGGGAAAAAGCGTCCTTTCAAGAGCGCTTTTCTTTACACGGCACAAAAAATACGATTGATCCTTCGGCGACGACGATCGCTGCACACAGATTGAATCAACGTCTTTTCTCAACCATTCTGGAGGTTCGTTAAATTCAGAATCAATCCCAGTCCCTACGCCCTCTTTCAATAGTTGTTTTTCCGTGCGCTCAAGCCACGCTCCAACGCTGTCTATCTGAACGTAGTGCCCCGTGGCAAAATAATGGGCTCCCAACGCTTGCGCAATGTCCCAAAGGAGTCCAAATTTAATAACTCTGTTACATAAAACGCAGGGATTGGGAGTCTGGGCGGAATAATATCGATTGACAAAATCCTCAACAACGGTCGAAAAAGGCGCGTCCACGTCAACGATTGTCAAATCAACGCTAATTGAAGATGCGACTTCCATTGCAGAGGCAGCGTCGACAGGTAAACAAAATGGAAGATCATTGCGTCTCCATGACAATTCTGTAAAAGATCCGTCTTTCGTCGTCGAAAGGACTCGAAGTTGGGCTTTTTCGCCCAAACGTTGCAAAATTGTTCGGGATTTTGCAAAATCAAACGTCCGTTGATAACGATGACGCATAAATAATCCACTTACATCAAACCCTTTCTCCTTGAGCAGCAAGGCGGAGACGCCGCTGTCTACTCCGCCAGACGTCGCCGTCATAACTTTTTTCATAACTCACTCGCAAAAACAATGAGACCTCAAATGGAAATAATAACTTCGTCAGTCAATGGGCAGACGTCCGAAGTTCATTCGCAGCCTTGTGAAGATGAAGGCGGGGGACAGTTGTCGAACCACGAATTATCAATAAAACGTCCTAAAAGATAGAACTTCTGATCTGGATACCAAAGAACAGCTTTACCATTGATCTGAGTAGAACTGGTATAGAAAGAGTTGCCGGAAGGACGGTCGACAAAAAGTTGGGGGGGCCCAAACCATATCGGTTGTCGGGCGCCTTCTTGAAAGGTTCCGGCAATCAAATAGAGAGGACCGCGATTTTGCCAAGGATTGTCATTATCAAAATCATATTTATTGTGGACAAAAGCGTAGTAGTACCCGCTTCCGGCGGTTTCTCCTTTCCAATCATATATCGGACAGGGCGACATGGGGTGCGTAAAGGGCTTGCCCCCATCGTGATCAAGAAGAATTTCCGGTTCGGTCCATGTTTCTCCTAAATCATTGCTAACGCTCCAACAAGGAAATCCTATTCCAGTGCGCATGAGCGCAAAAAGTCTCCCGTCGGGAAGCCTAACAATAGACGGTTCTTCACAGAAAACGCCTTTATGCAACGCTTTGTCATCTGTCATAAACCAGCGAGTCACGACGTCTTTGGGTTCGGGATCGTCGTCGATATTCTCAAAACGAATAAATTCAGTGACAGTACGGAATCTATCGTGGTATTGAGGCGCGACATACCGTGTAACGCCCACAAGATACTTTCCGTTTTCCCCGAAACGTAAAGGGCGTTGCCAAACAACCCATTCCGGGGGGATCGTCTTATCGGGCGAGTCGTAAATCGAACGAGGCTGAGGAATCAATTGAGGTTCGGACCACGATTTTCCCAAATCGTCGCTATAAATACCCGTCATTAAACCTGTATGTTGTCGATTCGTCGAAACTTTCCCCTCTTGATACTGATTGTAAACGACATAAATTCGTCCACTCTTAGAAACCATTGCAAATCCCCAACTTGCAATAGGGACGTCAGAATCACATGTCTTAGGGCCAACGAGGACTCTAGGTTCGCTCCAAGTCTTTCCTTGGTCGTCGCTACGGAAAAAGGCAATATGCTGG
>CAMZHY010000087.1 GCA_947307005.1 uncultured Planctomycetaceae bacterium | reverse complement strand
GTTGATCGAGCCATGTTCGCAGTCGAGAAGCTTTTGAATCTGTTCATGCGACAGTTTGTCGAGGACTTCCTCTCCGAACCAGTCGGCGAGCGCGACGAGCGTCGGCTTGGCCTCTTCGATTCCGCAACGTTCGTAAATCGCGGCGAGTCCGAGCATAATCTTGTTGAGGACGTAGACAGGTTCAAACGTTCCGTTAAGAGAACCTCCGCTCGCTCTGATATCCCCTGCGACAACCGCTTCAAAAACGTTCCGACCGGCGACTTCCGCAAGCGCGTAGCCGTCGCCCTGCGCTTCCTGACACGCCCTCAATTCGGAAACGACGTAACGCAAACGGTCGAGTATTTGCGCGTCTCCCGTCGTTTCGTACATCATCGACATGGACGACATGTAGAAACCGAGGATATGCCCCGATAGGCACCCGATGTTCATCATGTTGTCGTCGGATTCCCAGAACGGGTAGGGCGGCGCTTTTGGGGTCAGTCCCGCTTCGCGACGGAACCGAGAAAGAAGTCGGTCCGGCTCAAGGGACAGCAGGTACTCATGGTCCTTTTCTTGAATCTCCTTGAACTGACCGCCTGTAATGCGGACGTCTTTCAGGGAGAAGAGTTGCATTTTCTCTTTGCGGACGGGCTTAACCTGCGCGTAGAGCGTATTTAACGAAAATATAGCGGCGAAGAGGAAGACGAAGACCCGCAACGCTTTTGAACGTTTCATCGTTTTAACTCCTTGGTCAAGGCGGACGCGAACAAGACGGGACGGGCGCTATTTCTTGAAGCGAAGGAAGCACAGCGAGTGGGCCGGGATTGAAACGACTCCGTTGTCAATCTTAAGCGTCATCTCCTCCGGAACGACGGCGTTTTCGCTTCCGACGTCGTTGTAAGAATCGGGAGACGCTCCTTGGAGAACGGTCGCTTTGATTTCCTCTGGGAGTTTACCGACGATCTTGTCGAGGTCGATGGCGATTTGAACGGCGTTCTCCGGGTCTTTATTGACGACGACGAGCGTGAATCGTTCCTTGGCGTCGTCGCAGGTAAGCGCGACGTCGATTTTCGGGGTCGATTGTTCGCCGTCCTTTAGAATCTCAGAGGCGAAATCAACGGGAAGATAGTTCTTTTCAAGCAGTTCGGCGTAGAGTTTGAAGACGTGGAAGGTCGTTCGTTTAACAATCCCCTCGGGATAGACGTAAAGCGCGCCGCGAACGTTGACGACGGGGGAGAAGCACGCCATGGTCACGTCTTCGCAGCGACGCAGGCACGAGTTGAGGAAGCACGCGGCGAAGAGCGCGTCCGCCATTGTGTAAACGGAGGCGTCGTCGTTGAGTTTGCGCGCTTCGAGATCGAGCGCTTTCGGATTGCCGATTCCAGGGTGATGCCAGCCGCGAAGGTTCCATTCGTCGAACGCAATTTTGATTCGACCTCGATATCCGGTTCGATCGAGCATGTCGATCGTGTGAAGCATGTCCAGTTCGGGACGCGTCGTGAGCATCATGCAGCGCAAATATGGCGCGGGCTTTTTGTTCTGGTCGATCCAACTCCAGTAGCCGTGGATAGAAACGTAATCGAGCAAATGACCGGCGGTTTTGAGCAAGGGAATCGTCCATCCTTCGTTGGGGAGCGCGGCGGCGAGGAGTTTGATATTGGGATCGGTGTTGATCATGAGTTTGCTCGATTCGCGGACGAGCGGTCCCCATTCTTCGACCGTTTTGGCGCCCATCTCATGACCGCCCCAGTTTTCGTTTCCGACGCTCCAATATTTCACGTTGAACGGTTCGGGATCGCCGTCCGCGATGCGTTTTCGTCCGTATTTGCCGACGTTTAAGTTGCAGTATTCGACCCAGTCGCTCATCTCTTCCGGGGTTCCCGTGCCCGCGTTTGTGCAAATATACGGTTCCGCGCCGATGAGACGGCACCATTTGACGTATTCAGCCGTACCAAACGTGTTAGGATCTTCGACGTGCCACGCTTTGTCGAAGTAGGGCTGACGCTCCGGTCCTGTTCCGTAAATCCAGTGGTAAGCGGAGACGAAGCATCCGCCAGGCCAGCGAACGATCGGGATGCGCAGTTCGCGGAGCGCTTCGACGACGTCTTTGCGGAGACCGATTTCGTCGGAGAGGGGCGACCCCGGCTCGAAGATTCCACCATAGACTTGGCGATGAAAATGTTCGATGAACTGTCCGAGGATCATGGGGTTATACACAACGGGTCGAGCGTCGTCGGGAAGGATGACGTAATTGGCGCAGGCGGGAATTGGCTCGTCGGTTTGGTAGAAATAATCGGCTTTGATATGTCCCCAGTCGCCGCCCGCTTTCTTGTCGAAAACGACGATTTGCGCTTTCCGTCCGAGAAACTCTTTGACGTCCCAAACGCGAGGTTCAAGACCTTCATGGCCGACTCGCGACTTATTGAAGAGTCCCGTTTCCGTTTTAACCGTTTTCCCGTCGACAATGAGACTGACGCCCGTCTCGCCGGGGAACGAGCCGCCGCCGATACGGAAGACGATATAGTCGCGTTCGATCGTAAATTCGGGCGACGTGAGCGTTCCCGTCGCCGCGTCGCCGTTGGGGACGAGCGTATTGACGAGTTTCTCGCCGCGATATCCGAAAACAGGTCCCATGCCGCCGAGTTTGTACCCCCAGACGGGGGTCGTTCCAAACGCGTCGCCCACGACAGTCCAGTCTCCGTAGTCTTTTCCTTCAAAATCGCCGATCATGATCGACGGTTTCGGCGGTTCTTGGGAAAAGATCGAATTATTGGCGACCGCCGACAAAAGAATCTCGCCTAAAAATAACAGAAACAGCGTGTTACATATTGAAAAACAATGTGTTAAAACGTTAGATTTCGACATGGCGGAATTCTCACGAAATGGAATGAACTCTTCGATGAAACGGAACAACAAATGCTTCCGAACGTCTTTGGGATCATTGTAACCGCCGGGAGAAAGGGCGTCAAATTTGTCGAGGCGGATTCATTCACGTCCTCATCTTAGAGAGATTAGCTTGAGATTGAAGAAGCGATTAAACTTGTGAACTTGTTTACGGAACGCGGGGACAAGACTTCAACCATTTTGGATCCGACTTCGGCCCACTTGATTTAGACAAAAAAAGCGACCTCCTAGGAGATCGCTTTGGGAGTTCATTGTTGTGGATCGCCTTAAACTCGAGACTCAGACGAATCGTCGTCGAGTCCCCTGTACCGTCGCCGTCGTCTTTGAAACGCTTGAATCGCTTCCTTTAGCGTTTCGGCGGTGAAGTCGGGCCATAAGAGGTCTGTGAACCATAATTCAGCGTAACTAAGCTGCCACAAGAGGTAATTGCTTAAACGTAACTCGCCGCCTGTGCGAATGAAAAGATCTGGGTCGGGCGCTTCGCCGTCGTAAAGACGCGAAGATACGAGTTTTTCGTCAATCAGTTCTTCTATGGAATCGACCCCTGCCGCGCGGAGCGCCGCGTCGCGCTTCTCGGGATCGACAAGGTCGCGCGCTACGCTACGAATCGCGTCGACAATCTCTTGACGCGCCCCGTAGTTGATAGCGAGCGCGAGCGTCAATCCCGTATTTGTAGCGGTCAAACGGAGCGTTTCTTCCATCTCCTGAACCGTGTCCTCGGGAATGCGGTCGCGACGTCCGAGTACTTTAAGGCGAATGTTATTCTCCATAAAGGTCGGACGCTCTTCAATCATGTATTGTTTGAGGAGCGCCCAGAGCGCGTCAAGTTCCTCCTGCGGACGCTTCCAGTTCTCGTTGGAGAAGCAATAGAGCGTCAGACGCTCGACTCCGAAATCTTTCGCGGCGTCGAGCACGTTTCTGACGATGGCCGCGCCCCGAACATGACCCTCTTGTCGCGGCAGTCCCCGTAGGCGCGCCCAACGACCGTTGCCGTCCATAACGATCGCGATATGACGTGGAATAGGCTCGCCGAGCGCGCTTGACGAATGAACGACCTCGTTCATGGCTAATCTCGATGGGGTTATTGGCGTTAGTCTGAATCAGTCAAAGGAACGAATCCAAATGTTTCGGAACTGCACGGGGCAGCCATGTCCGCTCAAAACGATCGGACCTTTGCCCTTGGGATTCGGACCCGGGAGGTTGAAGTGGTTGGTCGACCCGTAAATCTCCGTGTTGTTCTGGATCATGATCCCGTTTTGAACGACGGTGACGCGAGGCGAGGCGATTTGCGTATCGCCGTCGAACTTTGCGGGCGTGAAGAAAATATCGTAAGTCTGCCAGTTTCCGGCGGGCGTGCAGGCGTTGACAAGAGGCGGCGTTTGTCCGTAAACGGAGCCGCAGGCGCCGTCGGGATAGTTGTTGACTTTAAAAGAGTCGAAGATTTGGATTTCGTATGCGCCGAGGAGCGAGACGCCGTTATTCCCCTGGTTGCCCCAGTCTCCTTCAAAATTAGCGGGAGAACGCCACTCAAGATGGAGTTGGAACGCTCCGAACTTTTCCTTTGTCCTGAACGCGCCGCTTGTGCATTCGATGACGCCGTCGACGAGTTTCCACTGCGTCGGCTCCCACGCGTCGGTATTGGAACCGTCGAAGAGAACGGTCGCGTCAGGAGGCGCGGGCTGGAAGTAGGTCGGCGGAGTCGGGTTGATTTTTTTCGGGATCGGACGACTCGGATCGTGAACGCGATATTCGCTCCATGGCTGCTTGGGCGAGTCGGAATATCCGTAGGATTCGTTTTCGTTTTTCGGGACGACTAAATCGCGCGCGACGGAGACGCTCGTAAAGGCGACGGCGCCGAGGATAAGCGAACAAACGAGAAGACGGCGTTTTTTCATGGGGACTCCTTGAATAATTGGTTAGGGAAGCCGCGTTGAAGTCGGTCAGTTCCGGGAGCGACGAACGTCGACGCTGCCTCGGTGCGCGGTTAGTCCTTCGACCGTCGAAATCTGATCGACGTCGGGAGCGAGAAGATCTAGTCCTTCTTGCGTGAAGCACAGGAGACTGTTGCCGCGGATGAAATCGTTGCAGGTCAGACCGCTGGCGAAGCGAGCGGAACCGCTGGTCGGCAAAACGTGCGAGGGACCCGCGGCATAGTCGCCGAGGGCGACGGGGGTATGGTTGCCTAAGAAGATCGCGCCGGCGCACGGAATCTTTTCCGCAAGCTCTTCCGCGTTTTGCGTCGCGATGTGCAAGTGCTCCGGAGCGATGAGATTGGTCCAGCGACACGCGTCGTCGGCGTTTTCCGCGAGGATGACCGCGCCGAAATTCGCGAGCGCCTGACGCGCCAAATCGCCGCGTTCAATTTTGTCGAGCGTCTCGTCGATCTTGTCGAGCGCCGCGCGGAGCGTTTCCTCGTTCCAACCGACGAGAATGCTCGAACCGGGCGCGTGTTCCGCTTGCGCGAGAACGTCGTACGCCGTGAAATCAGCCCGGGTCGAATCGTCGACGATGACGACGACTTCGCTCGGACCCGCGATTGAGTCGATATCGACCGCGCCGTAGACCGTTTTTTTAGCGAGCGCGACGAACATGTTGCCCGGTCCCACGATTTTGTCGACGCGCGGAATTCCTTCGACCCCATAAGCAAAGGTCGCGACCCCTTGCGCGCCTCCCATGCGGTAGACTTCCGTTACGCCGAGTCTCGCGCACGTCGCCAACAAATATTTGTTGTACGAACCGTTTGGGGTCGGCGGCGCCATGACTGCGATTTCTTTGACCCCGGCGACTTGAGCGGGAACAACCGTCATGATAACGCTCGACGGATAAGCGGCCGCGCCCCCTGGAACGCATACGCCGACGCGTCTGAGCGGAAGATAACGTTGTCCGAGCCATCCGCCGGGACGCTCGATTCGAACTGATTTATGGAGAATCGCGCGCTGGAAGGTCGCGACGTTTTCCCGAACATGGTCGACCGCTTCTAAAAAGCTAGGCTCAACGTCCGCGAGCGCTTTGTCGAGGTCTTCTTGAGGAACGCGCAACTCGTCGGCGGAGAGTTGCGCTCGATCGATCCTAGCCGAATAATCGAGAAGCGCTACAAGCCCTTTTTCGTCGACGTCGGCGCATATTTTTTCAACGACTTCCTGAGGCGTGAGCGGCGCGCCAAAGATTTCAATCGTACGCTGTTTTCCCGATTCGCTGACGATATTCCCCTTGAGGCTGAGCTTTTGCCGCAGGGCGTCGATTTTCGTCTGAACGTCGTCTTTGCGCGCGTCAATCCATTCGATTTGGAGCTTATTTTGAGCCATTGTAATCGCCTCTTTTCGACCGTCGGACATGTTTATCGACTAGACCGTTGTTTTTCACCGTATTTTACAACGTCCCGTGTCGATAGTAAAATATATAGGCGGCGTTTTTTTTGTCGAGGTCGCGCGCGTTTTTTTGCGGAGTCGTAAAACAGGGAGATTTCCTCTATGAAGGATCATGCGTTTCAAGTCGGTTGTCCCTCCTGCGAGACCCTCTTTGAAGTAACCGATCCGACGCTGGTCGGTCAGATTGTCGCATGTCCGAAATGCGGCGGGATGATGATGATAGAGCCGCCCAGAGAACAAGACGACGCTTCCCTTCTCAAAGAGGCGGAAGGGATTGCGACGAGCGAACCGATTGTCGAGAAAAGGTCGGACGAGCAGGCGCGAGAATCCGACGAGTCCGCCAGGGGGAGAAGAACGGACGACGTTTCTCCGGTTGAGAGGCGTCCCGAATCAATCGCTGAAGATGAGAAAATCGCGTCAAATGGTTTTCTAAACGAGGAGACTGTCGACGACAGACGAAAAAAAGGTCGTGTTTTCCTTATTGCCGGACTTGTTTGCGCGTTTGGCGTCGCAGCTCTTGCAATCGTCTTTCTTGGAAAGTTCGCCGCTTCTGAACCAAAGGAACCTACGGCGGCTGAAACGCCCGATGCGACTGAAAACAACGCGTCTGAAACGGACGACCAAGAAGCGACTCGCTCCGGCGCGGTTGACGTCGCGTTAAATGAAGAAGCGGATTCTTCCGACGACGTCTTTGACGTCTTTCAGAGCGATGAGAACGTCGAAGAAGAGTCTAACGATTCGGAAGAGTCTGTCGACGCTGTGGGCGTTGACGACGAAAACATAGTTGACGATCAAGAAAGCGACACGGACGACGATTTGGGCGACCTCGACGAAATCGACGGTGGACTCGACGCGGCGGATGAAACCGAACTAGCGTCCGACGACGTGGTTGACGACGAAGAGACTGTCGACGACGGCGCGATTCCAACCGACTTTGACGAGGCGGAATTTGAGCGTAAGAATCAGACTGTGGAGGAAAAAAACGAGACGGACGAGGAGGATTTAGGTTCCGTCGCGTCGACGACCGACGTTTCTTCGCAGAGCTCGCTGCCCGTTCTAAAAAACAAGCCTGCTGATATTGACGTTGACGCTAGGATGGCGTTGGCAATACATTCGATTGTTTTTCCTGAATCGCCGGCGGCCGCAACGCGACTTCTTTCTGAATTTTCCGGCGTTCCGATCGAATTTGATCTTGATCGATTCGCGGTCTTGCGTCCGTCCCTCAGCAAAAGGCTTGATCTCAAGCTTGACGACGTCGACGTTGGGACGGCGCTCGCTAAAGAAGCGGAAATGCTTAAATGGAACCTCGTTAAAAGCTCGGATCGAATTGTGATCGAACCGCAGTCGAGCGAACTTTCAGAAATTGTCGAACAACGATTTGACGTCGCCGATCTTCTCGGCGACGCAACGCCGTTTCCTGTTAAAGTCAACGCCGACGGGACGACTAGCGATTCTGAATCGACGACCCCGTCCGCGCTTATCGAATTCGTTAAGTCGCTCGTAGCGCCTGGGGAATGGGACGATGGAGAATTCGCAGGAAAGATCGCGGTCGACGGAACCGAACTTGTCGTTACGCATAACTCGACCGTTCGCAAGTTAGTCGAAATTCTTCTCGATCAACTTCGCGTTTTACGACGGTTAGACGCCGAACGTCGGATAGCGACTGAGAGTTTGGCGCCTGAACTTCGCGGGTGGGAAACGCTGTCAAAGAAGACCTCGTTTAATCTTATCAAACCAATTTCCCTTCAACAGGCGGCGTCGATTCTTGAAAACAAGTTTAATTTTCTCGCTATTTGGGACGACGCCGCGCTCAACGCTTCAGGCTCTGGTCGCGATTCAACGACGAACGCGCGAATTGGAGCGTCGCCCGTCGCAAAAGTCCTATCAGACGTTCTTGAACCGTTCCGTCTAAACTATGTGATACTCGACGAGAAGCTCATATTGATTACGACCGACGAGAAAGCCGATTCATATCGAACCGTCGAACTTCACGGTTTTGCAACGCTCGATTCTCTAAAGACGCTTGAGCAGGCGCTCAAGCTAACGAAGGAAATGAAGAGCGAGATTGCGTCCGAAAGCTGGGACGATCCGGAGGTTTCCCTTTGGATTGACGTCGAGAACGGATGTTGGATCGTTCGGCAATCTCAACCCATTCAGCGAAGAATTCGCGAGTGGACGTCTTCGCTTCTTGAGAAAGAAAAAGCGAAAGAAACGAGAAAGTCGGGCGGCGTCTCGCCGTCGAAAGACGCGTCCGTTCCCGAAGTCGCGTTGCGTTCAAAGGAGTAACGGACGGCGTTTACACGTCGTCGACTTCTACGCGTTCCAAAATCTCTCTTGCGCGGACTCCGTAGTTTTTTCTATACTCGCCGCAAGGTTTTCCTCACTGGAAATTGGGGTTATTGGTTAGAAAGCAATCGGTGAAAGTCATGCGTCTTGCTCTTCAAGCGTTGTTCTGCCACGATCGGGATTTGACGAGCGGCGAACGCGCGCGAATTGAAAACGAACTGAGAAACGACTCGCGTAGCGTCGAGTTTTTTCGAAAGATTCGTCAGACGACGTCCGCGCCTCTCAGAAAAGCTCCGGAAGTTTTTGCCGACGAATCGTTTCCCGATCCTAATATTGTCGCCGAGTATCTCGACTGTCAGATTGAATCGGCGGATATTTCTGAAGAATACGAACGCGTCTGCGGCGAATCCCCAGAGATTCTCGCCGAAGTTGCCGATTGCTACGATATTCTGAACAACCGATTACCGCAACCTGCCACGGCGCCGCAGAACTGTCGGCGACAGCTTTATTACGTCGCTTGGGAAGAGGAACCGCCTTACGTTTCGTTGAACGAGTCTAAAAACGCGAGCGACGTGAGCGACGAATACTCGCATAGCTCGACGCGGACGTCTTCCGAGGAATCCGTAATAGACGTGAAGATTGATCCCGTTGGACAATCAAGTCCGAAGGTGAACAAGAGGAATTGCGACCCGCGACGGAGCGAAGTTCAGGTTAAAATCAAATCGAAAGGCTCGCGATTGAGAAGATTAGTCTCGGGCTTTAAGAGCGTCTTGATTCTTCTCGTAATCGCAGGCGGGATTAACGGCTATGCGAAATGGCGTAGTTTGGAGCAATCTCAGACGTTTGACTCTTCCGTCGGAGTCGCCCAAGATGGAACGGAACCTAGTCGGATTCCCGAACAGGAAGCGGAAGAAACGTCTTCATCTGGTTTTATAACGACAAGCGAAGAAGATTTTTCTTTTCCCAATGACGAAACCGAAATTGTGGACACGGGAGGCGAATTCGACCTCGACGGGGACCCTGAGCCGCCAATGCTTACGATGAAGTCCGAGGATCCTGTTCCATCCGCTGCGCAGAACGCCGAACCTTCCGGTGTTGGCGGAAAAAGCGGACGACGCGGACTTGGATCTTCCAATGAGGGACGACGCGAGGGAATTGAAATTCCAGACGTTAACAACGACGTTTTCTCTAGACCGATGCGTTATTGAAACGCTTCGCTAAACTGTCTTTCGGCGCGACGTCAGTTTTTCACGGTTAATCGTTCGTTTCGCCTTCGTTTTCACGCGCCGCGAGAGTTTCTCTTGCGGCTGTTGCAATATCTTCTTCCAACTCGTCCGCCACGCTCTTAACGAATCGAATCTGTTCGTCGCTAAGGTTCTTGCTGTAGAAGGCCTTATAATTTGCGTACCCCTCGGGAACCTCCGATTCGTTGTTGACGTAATCCCAATTTAGGTCGCAGAGTTCAAAAAAATGACGTTCGACGACGGATTGTATCACGCCAAAAAGGAGAGGGAGCCACGATCCGTCTTTAATCATGACGTCAAACGCTTCTGGAGCGGCGATTTTGTGATAGAACGGATTACGGAGAATAAGGACTTCCGTTTGGACGTCTGCGCTGAGATCGGAGACCATGCGATTTCCTAACTGCTAAATCAACGACTATGTGGAAAGGTTAAGCTTACCGAAGTCAGTATATCTGGGAAACGTCCTCGCGCAAGTCTAACAGCGCAGACCTGCGAAGAATCAGACGAAACGAACAACGACCTCGTCATTTCGTAGCGATTTGCGATCGTCGTTGCGCAAATTCACAGAGACGCGGAAATGACCGTGAAAAACGGAACGCGTCCGATCGTCGTCCCGTGAAAATCAGAGAGTTTGTTGTGATCTATGTGAAATCGTAAAGATTCTGAAAAGGAATTTTTGAAATTTTTTTAAAAAACTCGATTGACAAACCGTTTCTCTGTGTTAAATTTTTCCAGTCGCTTTTGGGCGACGCGTCCGTTGGAGCTTTAAGCTTCGCAGGGCGTAGCG
>CAMZHY010000086.1 GCA_947307005.1 uncultured Planctomycetaceae bacterium | reverse complement strand
GACGTTGTTCCAGACAACGCGACGTTGCTTTTCTCCGCCCATGGAGTCTCGCCTGAAATCCGGGAAGAAGCGGCGCGACGAAAACTGAAGACGGTGGACGCGACGTGTCCTCGGGTCCATTATTTGCACCGACAGATGCGCAACCTTGCCGATTCAGGATATCAAGTCGTATTCATCGGCAAATTCGGGCACGACGAAGTCGTCGGCGCGCTTGGCGAGGCGCCGGAAGCGGCGACGCTCGTTTCGAGCGTTGAAGACGTCGAAAAACTGGAAATACCTCCGCGTCGGAAACTCGCGTACCTCATGCAGACGACCCTCTCCGTTATGGAGGCGGATAAGATTGTCGCCGCGCTTCGTTTGAAGTTTCCGGGAATCAAAGAGCCTGAACGTCAAGGCGTCTGCGATGAAACGCGAATGCGTCAAGACGCCGTGCGACGTCTCGCGCCGGGGCACGACGTCGTCCTTGTCGTCGGCAGTCCGAACAGCTCCAACTCTCGCGAACTCGCCGAGGTCGCAAAATCGGTCGGAGTGCCCGCCGTTCTGATCGACGGAATTGAAGATATCCCTTGGGGCAGGCTTACGCCCGATTCTTCCGTGCTCCTCACATCGGGAGCGAGCGCGCCCGATATCATCGTGCAAACCTGCGCTCAATTTCTAAAGGACGTCTAACGACGCGTTACGCGCCGTTTTCCCTTCTTCAAGCGCGAAGACGCGGAAGTCCCTCGCGCGCCCTCATGCCGTTGAGCGCTTCAAGGACGCGGGGAATTTGGCTGAGGAAACGGACGATCTGGCTCGAAGTCGTATGAAGAAGCGCCGCCGTTTCGGCAAGCCGTCCCTCCGTCGCGGCGTAGACGTCGAAAAATTCCGCGACAAGGATTGGGTAGTCGAAACTTTCCGATGAAACGCGCAACTTGCCCCCGACAAGGCGGTCAAACCACTTGAAGTCGGAAAGAGGGGACTCTCCCTCTAGCGCCGGAACCTCGCGCGCCGTCAGCGCAAGTTCCAATCGCAACCGCTGGAGCGCGATTTTACGATTCTCTCCCTGATAGCGACGTTCCGTCGCCTCTCCAACGAGTCCTAATTCGTCGAGGTAAAAGCGAACGCCCGTCTCAACCTTGTTGCGATTCTGCCCGCCGGGTCCCGAACGTCGGAGCGTCTCGAATCGACAGCGTTTTTCAAGTTCTTCCGCGGATAAGTACACAAGGGATTTTCTCATATCGTTCCTCGGGCGTCGCCGTTCTGTTCGCGTCAAACCGACGCGTCGCTCTTCATTATAACGATTGAGTCTTTAAAAAAATCGCCCGGATCGTTGAATATCGACCTATTTTCGTGTATCTTTCTTCCTTGTCTAAGACTCGACAGGAAGCGCGCGGCCTCGGCAAGAAGACGACGCGGCGCTCCTCTTGCCGACAATTTCCGGAGTTTCCCGGGCGTCAGCGCGTCCGTTTCTCCGTCTCGTCCCCTCCAGCGTAGATGCTTACAGGTTTACTAAAATGAAACGCGATCGTTCTAATCTTTTGACGTTCTCCACGCTCGTGGTTCTCCTGAGCGCGGTCCTTTTGATTCCTCGCTTGACTGCCGCGCAGGAAGAATCGGCGCAATCCCTTAAGACCCCGACCCAGCAGGATTACGAGCGTCAAAGTCGTCAGTTTCGAGGTCTTTGGGTCTCGACCGTTTCCAATATCGACTATCCGTCCAAAAGAGGATTAAGCGCCGAACAGCTCGCAAAAGAGGCGGACGAAATCCTTGATCGCGCCGTTAAACTCCGTTTCACCGCGATTTTCTTGCAGGTGCGACCGATGGGCGACGCGTTTTATCCGTCGAAACTCTATCCTCGCTCCGAATTCGTTTCCGGCAAGCAGGGACAGGCGCCCGATCAAGATTTCGACGTCCTCGGTTATTGGGTCAACGCGGCGCATCAGCGCGGTTTGCAGCTTCACGCGTGGATTAACCCCTACCGCGTGACCGTTGGCAAGAAAGAGTTGGAAGATTTAGCGGAAGACAATCCCGCGCGTCAACATCCGAACTGGACCTTCAAGCACGGCGACCGTTACTATTTGAACCCGGGAATCCCCGCCGCGAGAAAGCACGTCGTCAAAGGAATTGTTGAAATCGTCCAAAACTACGACGTCGACGGCGTCCATATCGACGACTATTTCTATCCTGAACGCAAGATTGACGAAGACGCCAAAACGTTCGAAAAATACAACCGTGGAATCGACAACATCGAAGACTGGCGGCGCGACAACGTCAACCTCTTCATTTCCGACGTCCATCGAGAACTTCACAAGGTTCGCAAAGACGTCGTCTGGAGCGTGAGCCCGGCGGGAATTTGGGCGAACAAAGAAAGCCATCCCCTCGGGAGTGAGACGCGCGGAAATCAATGCTACTTCAACCTTTACGCCGACGTTCGCAAGTGGGTCAAGGAAGAGCAAATCGATGCGGTCATTCCCCAAATCTACTGGGAAATCGGCTTTAAAATCGCGGACTTCTCGATTCTTACCGACTGGTGGTCCGACGTCGTGGCGGAAACGAACGTCAAACTTTACGTTGGAATCGCGGCGTATCGGCTCGATCCCAAATCAAAATCGGAAGCGTGGCGCGATCTTAAAGAACTCGACCGTCAGCTCGAGTACATGGCGGCGTCCCCCGAGGTCTCGGGGCAGGTTTTCTTCACCGAACACAGTTTCCGTCCGAATCAACCTGCCGCCGAAGCGATTCAGCGCTATGGAGACGCGCACAACTGGGTCGGAGTCGAACCGAAAGAGAATTAAGCGTAAAAAAACGCGCTTCCCCTTCGTCGACGTCTACCAGGGGAAGCGCGCTGAACCTTGCCGCGGGCGGATCGCGTTACTCGACTTTGCGTACGACGACCGAATGCGAACCCTGTTCGAGGAATCTCTGTTCGACGGTCTTGCGGTCGTAACCGATCAGCCCGTGATTCTTGTACGGGTCGTTGAAGAAATAGCGATCCGCGTCGTAACCGACGAGAACAAGGCAGTGCTCGTTGCCGTTCCAAGTAAAGACGTCGCCAATGCGGAAATGGGAATTCTCGTCGACGTAATCGATCGTCCACTTCGTCGTAAGTCTAGCGGGCGCCATGTCCATCGTCGCCCAAATCAATACGGGCTGGCCTTGATCGATATAGTTGGCGACAAGATCGACGAGTTTGAGATTGCTCGTGTCGACGGCGACGTATTTGTCGCTAGGCAGAACCTTGTTCATAGATTTCGCGAGACACGGAGCGTAACAACCGTATCCGCAGTTTGGCCCTTCGTCCTTGTACGGATCGCCTGGATAAGCGGCGAAAGGATCGGGACCGAAGCGAACGCCGTTCTCATCGACGCGCCACGGTTTCTTGATAAGATAGTCGTCGGTAAATTCTTTCCACGTAACGTCGCAGCCGTAAAACTGCAGAACCATTGTCGCGCTCACCGCCTCGCAGCCGTAGACGACGTCAAGCTGATTCAGGTATGGAACGTCAATTAGTTTCGCGTTAGGATCGTTCTTCACGGCGTTCGTCTCCACCTTTGTTCCTTCGACAGCGCGCGCGCTCTTGACGGCGACGCCCCAAAACTGGCTCGCGGTCAAGACGACCGCGCACAGTCCCGTTATTGCAATTCTTCTCGTTCGTTTCGTCATTTCTCGAGCAATCCCCTACTCCGTCAATTCGCGCTTCTCGACGTTTGTAAAACAGTCGTCCGCCGACGCGCGGATCGTCGATCCTGCTCGCGCGCCGAACGGCCGACGCCCCCATTATAACGCGAAGCCCCTTCTTTGCGCCGTTCTTTGTCGAAAAAGAGGGAAAAAGGAGAGGAAAGGGAAATAATCTCGCTTGACGGATAAACGGGTAATTTTTACAATCGCTCTGGTTTTTACGAAGTCGACTCACGACCGTCGAAACTGACAACGTCGCAATTAGAGTTCGTCGCAGAGACAAGGAAGGATGCATAAAGAATGACGTCGCCTATTTTTTCGGTTCCTATGCTGGATCTAAAACGCCAGTTCGACGCGATCGGCGCTGAAATGAACGCCGCTCTGGAACGCGTCAACGAAAGCGGGCAGTTCATCTTAGGACCGGAGGTGAAAAAACTGGAAGAGAACGTCGCAGCCTATTCCCACGCAAAACACGCGGTCGGTTGCGCCTCCGGAAGCGACGCGCTCCTATTGGCGCTCATGGCGATAAGAGCGGGAAAAGGAGACGAAGTCGTCGCGCCGTCCTTTACATTTTTCGCGACGGGAAGTTGCGTCCCGCGCGTCGGGGCCGATCTCGTATTCGCCGACATTGATCCCGCGACCTTCTGCCTCGATCCGAAATCGGTCGAAGCTAAGCTCAACGAGAAAACGAAGGCGATTATCGTCGTCCATCTCTTCGGTCAGGCGGCGGATATGCGCGCGTTCCGAAAACTCGCCCAAGACTATGAGACTAAATACGGTAAGAAACTCTATATCATCGAAGACTCGGCGCAAGCGATCGGCGCGGAATACGAAGGCCTTCAGGTCGGAAACTGGGGCGACGCGTCGTGTTTGAGTTTCTACCCTACGAAGAATCTCGGCGGCGCGGGGGACGGCGGCATGGTTGTCTGCAACGACGACGAAATTGCCGAACGCGTGAAACTTCTCCGCGGACATGGCATGGCGCCGCGTTATTATCACAAAGAGATCGGGATTAACAGCCGACTCGATTCCTACCAAGCGGCGATTCTCAACGTCAAACTGCCGTATCTGGACAAATGGACGGAGATGCGCGGCGCGAACGCCGAACGTTATGAAAAACTCTTTGCGGACGCAGGCCTTCAGGGCGCCGTCGTCACGCCTCAAAAAATCGGAGCCCGACGCCACGTCTGGAACCAGTATTCCATTCGCGTTGCAGGCGGTAAACGCGACGCGCTTCGGGAATTTCTAAGGGAAAAGAACGTCGGAAACGACGTTTATTATCCGCTTGGGCTCCACCAGCAAGAGTGTTTCGCCTACCTTGGCTACGAGCCCGAAGACCTTCCCGAAACTCTCAAAGCCGCCGGCGAAGTCCTCGCGCTCCCCATCTTCCCCGAATTGCGTCCTGAGGAACAGGAATACGCCGTCGCCTGCATCCGCGATTTTTTAGCCTGACCCCCGGCCCGTTCATCCTCAACCGCCCCTCCCGTCTCTCAAGAACGCGCGGAGGGGATTTCTATTTACTCGCGAGGCGCTAAATCTTCTCGACAACAAATTATTCATAAAATCATTACTTTCGTTAAAATTATCTCAAGTCTTACGATTATCTGCTGAAAATGACCACAGGAGAGCGTCCGCGTTGAAACGGTCAAGAGACGTTCTTCGCCGTATTTCGTCAATCAACAAAGGAGGGAGTCGCAATGTCGTCGCTCGGAAAAACAGGAGATGCGCGTGGGACAAACGCCTTCGTCTCCAGGGAGACCTCGAGAATCGTCGACGCGCTTCCCGACATGGCCGAATGGTTTGAGAAGGAGGCCGCCGCGGAAAGGGCGTTGCCGCGCGTCGTCGGCAAATTGCCCGACTTTGGAACGCGTCAACCTTCGAGGCGCAAACCCAAACGTTTCTCGTTCGGCAAATTTGTGAAAAACGCCCTTTGTTTAACCTTGACCTTTCTTCTCGGCGCGGCGTCCGCCTACCGTTTGAACGACGTTCCGAAGATCGCGTCCGAGGAGGGAGAAGAAACGACGCGCTCTTCACGCGTCTCAGAAAAAAACGTCGCGGATTCAAACGATTGGCCAGAACTCGACGCGTTCGCGAGCGACGCGGGTTCTATGTTCGACCCTTACGAATTCGACTCCTCCGCCCCTCTGCAACCTAAGGGCGGCGCGCTCTACTCAAGTCTCGACGACATCGCGTTTACGGAATCGGCTCCGGCGACGTCCTCCGTAGGCGGAACTTGGTCGTCCCTTGCGCCCGACGCTAGTCCGTCGGCGCAGAATCCCGGCGACGCGCGAACGCCGAGCTATCCGGCCGTTTCCAACGATCAAAACGCGTCTCTCGTCGCCGACAACTTCGCGCCTTCAAACGCGCCGACGCCTTCTTTCGAAGGATTCCAAGGTTACGAGTTTAATCAAAGCGTCGTCTCGGAACCGTACGCGGAAAGCGAAGAAGAAACGCTCCCGACGGACATGGCGGAGAATGAACGCGACCGTTTCTTGGCAAACGACTATCCGATTTCAAACGAGAATGATTTTAACAATAACGACGAATTTATAAACAAACCCCAAAATTCTCAACAGAATATTGCGACAAACAGCGTAAATCAAGCAGCTTTTCCACAGAATTTTGATTATAATAGTCAAAACGGATATAACGGAAATCAGTTCGCGACGAATCAGGCGGAATCTCCGCAGGAGTCAAACCGCGTTGAGTCGCGTTTTGCAGGCTTTGGCTCGTCATGGAACGCCCCAGGCGACGACGCCGACGCCGTTTCCTCGGAATCGCCGTTTTTAGAAGATCGATTTAACGGCGAATACGTCGCGCGAAACTTTGACGATCCGGTAGTCGAGACGACCGCTCCCACGCAGAGACCCGCAAGGGCGATACGCTGGTGAAAACGCGCAATACGCGCGGGGGAAGCGATCGCGCGAGACGTTTTCATATCCTTGACGGAAACCCGATTGATTCCGCCCCAGGATTAGGAGCTTAACGATGAAACAAAATGAAACGGCTTCCCTCTGCTTACTCTTTTTCTTCATCGGCTATCTTGCGCTTGCGGCGAACCTCGCGCTCCGCGGGGACGACGGCAAGCCCGCCGAAGTCGCTCCGAAGGTCGCCCCCATGATAGCAAAGAGCGTAACGCTCGAACTTCCCTCTCGCGAGGGCAATCCCCGCAACAGCGAAGGCGATTTTATCCGGCTCAACTCCGGCGATATCCTCTATATCTACACGCACTATTACGGCGAGAGCGGCGACGATCACGCTTCGGCGCGCCTTATGAGCCGCGTTTCGCACAACGGCGGGCTGACGTGGTCGGAAGAAGACGAGCTTGTTCTCGAAAACGAGGGACGAATGAACGTCATGTCCGTCTCCCTTCTTCGACTGCGCGACCAGTCGATCGCGCTCTTTTATCTCGTGAAGGAAAACGCCGGCGATTGTCGACCGTATCTGCGATATTCCTACGACGAAGGGCAGACTTGGACCAAACGCGTCGAGACGATCGCGACGCCTTCGTACAACGTGGTGAACAATTCCCGCGTCGTCCTTCTCTCCGACGGACGAATCCTTATTCCCGTCGCGCGCCACGCGTACCGCGGCGGCGACCTCTACAGTTACGAGAGCAAAGCGACGCTCTTCTGCCTGATTTCCGACGACGGAGGACGTCACTGGATACAGAGCGACGAAGTCCCGAACTCGAACAATATCATGTATCAGGAGCCGGGCGTCGTCGAACTCGCCGACGGAAGGTTGCTCATGACGATTCGCAACGCCAGCGGTCGACAGTATTTCGCGTATTCCAGCGACCGAGGCGCGACGTGGACCGACTCAGTTCCGTCGCCCCTTGTCTCCCCGGCGTCCCCCGCCGCAATCAAGCGCGAACCGAACGGCGAACGACTCATCGCGGTTTGGAACGATTCGCCCAACGCGCGCAATCCTCTGACGATCGCGCTCCTGTCTCCGGACGGAACGAGCATAATCTCCAAAAAGACCTTGGACAAATCGGACGAAACCGGTTCGCAAGCGTTTTGTTATCCCGCGCTCTTCTACGCGACTCCAGAGACGCTCCTCGTCGGATACTGCTGTGGAAAGGGACCGTGGGGGCTTAACGCCTCGCGAATCTCGAGAGTTCAGCTTTCCGATCTTGGAATCCCTTCGGCGAAGAAGCCGAACCCCGACGTCGCAAAGGACGGCGCGGCGTCAAAGGCGCGGCGTATGTTTCGTCGCCATGACGCAAAAACCGCCCCCGCAGCGGACGACGCTTCCAACGTCGGCTCTTCAAGAACCGAATACTTAGACGACGATTTCGCCCCGCAGTCGGCAAATCGATAACAATCTGAAACCATTGGCAACTTCGCCGTCGGCGGCTCTTCAGGACGTCGGCGGCTCTTTCAATTCTGACGTCGTTCCGTGGCGTCGACAAACGTTTAGTAGGAGAACCCCTTATGTCTTCCAAGAATAGCGCCGCGCAATTGACGCGCCGTAGTTTTATCGCAAGATCCCTTGTCGGCGCCTCGATGGCATGTCTCCCCGCCGCGCTCTTTAAAGAAATCGAAGCGCGCGCCGACGAGCAGGAAAACGACGTCGTCCTCCGTTTTTCAGCGCTTAGCGACGTTCATTTCAAGGTCTCCCCTCAAGCCCAAGAAGTCGATCGATTCCGACGCTCTATGAGCTTCATGTACGACTATTCCTCGAAGCAGAAATATCCCAAATTCGACGCGATGCTCGTCGCGGGGGACTTTAGCGACCACGGATACGACGAAGAGTTGCTTCTCTTTAAGAAAATCATGGACGAAGGAATCCGACCCGGCACGGAAACGATTCTGTGCATGGGCAACCACGAGTTCATCGCCGGTTCGAAGAAGCGCTGGGAAGAGATTTTTGAACGCCATTCCAATCAGGCTCGCAAAATCAACGGTTTCTCCTTCATCGCGCTCTCGCCGGAAAAAGGAACATGCCGAAATGGAGATTTCAACTACGCGCTCGACTGGTATAAGCGAGAGCTCGCCAACGCGGAGATGGACGATCCCGCAAAACCAATCTTCACATTCCAGCATTATCACGTAACCCCCACCGTCTACGGAAGCCGCGGCGAGGACAACTGGGGCACGATCGATCTTTATGAAACGTTGCAGCGCTATCCGCGCGTCATTAATTTCTCGGGCCATTCTCACTATCCGATCAACGACCCGCGCTCCGCATGGCAGGGCAATTTCACGGCGTTCGGCACGGGCACGCTCAGTTACTTTGAGATGGGCGGCGAAGGCGGACGTTACAATAAATTCCCGGAAGGGCACCGCAACGCCGCGCAGTTGTACGTCGTTGAAGTTCGCAAAGACAACAGCGTGACGCTCAAGCCCTACGATCTTATCACGAACTCTTTCTTCGACGTCGTCTACTATATCCCCAAACCGGGCGATACCGACACTTACCGCTATACGGACGAGCGTTACGTCAACAACGACCGTCCCGTTTGGGCGAGCGACGCGAAAGTTGTCTGCGAGACGCTAGAAGACGACGGACTCGTTCGTCTCTCCTTCCCGCAGGCGACCTGCTCCGACGTCGTTCACAGCTATCGCGTCGACCTCGAAAAACCGGACGACGAAATTGAAATCGATCTCGGTTCGCGCTATTTCTGGTCCCAATACTACTTCAAGGACCAGCCGAAAATCATGACGGTCGATCTCGACTCGCTTCCGGAAACCACGAATGTTCACGCTAAAATCACGGCGCTCAACCCTTGGTTTGCGGAAAGTGAAAAGAGCCTCGAAATCGACTTCAAAACGCCCAAAGACCCCTACGCGCCCATTGATAAAGACGCGCCCAAGCCAGACGCCAACATGCTCGACGTCGTTTTCATCGCCGGCAAGCCCGTCAACGTCGCGAAGAACGCGCGCAAACGCCAAAAAGAAATCCAAATTGACGGCGCGCCGAATATCGCCCCGAATCCGATTTTCGACGGCGCTCAGGCGGCGACCTTCAACGGCAAAGACGATCGGCTCAAGATTCAATTCAACTCGCGCGACTACGGCATGATGAAGAACGCGACGATCGCCGCGACGTTCCGCTTCGTCGAATTCACGAAAGAAGCGCAGGACGTCCTCGCTTGCACCGAAGGACGCGGCGTCTCCTTTGAAATTAACAGCGGGAAGAAACAGCTTGAATTCTGGGCCTCAATCAACGGCGAGTACAAGGTTCTTGGCGCGCCGATCGAGCCGGGCAAAACATACGACGCGTTTGGAACGTACGACGGCAAGGTTCTCAAGCTTTATCTGAATGGGAAAGAGGCGGCCTCCATCGAGGCTGCGGGCGCGCTAACGTATCCGGCCGACTCCGCCGTCCAGGCGTTCTGCGTCGGAAGCGATATTTCGACGGGGGGTTCCGGCACGAACTACTTCAAGGGCGCGATCTTGCGGGCGCGCGTCTTCTCTTGGGGACTCTCGGCGGAGCAAGTCGCCAACCTGTCCGCGAAATGAGCGGCGCTAAAACGTCGTCTTAAACGAAAATCGCGCCCGGACGTCCAAATTGCGACGTCCGGGCGCGTCTTTTTTCGGAAAACCGTCGCGAGGCCGACCGCTACGCGCCGGGCGCTTCGACGTTAAAGCGGAAATCCGCGATCTCGGAAACGAGCGCTTCGTTGTGCGATGCGAAAAGAAGCGTTTTTCCGGCGGAACGAAGCGTCTTGAACAGCCCGACGACAAGGTTTCGCCCCGATTCGTCAAGGCTTGCCAGCGGTTCGTCGGCGACGAGGACCTCGGGGTTGACGGCGAGAACGCAGGCGAACGCGACGCGACGTTTCTCGCCCCCGGAAAGCGCGTACGGCGCCCGGCGTCTCAGGCGCGTTATCTCCAAAAGTTCCAGACAGTCGTCGACGCGGCGGCGAATCTCTTCTTCCGTGAAATTGAGTTGACGCGGACCGAACGCGATTTCATCCTCGACGCTCCCGCAGAAGAGCTGCGCGTCCGCGTTCTGAAAGACGAACCCGATCCGACGGTGAAACGACTTGGCAAACTTCGCGTCCGCAAGCGCCTTGCGCGTGATC
>CAMZHY010000085.1 GCA_947307005.1 uncultured Planctomycetaceae bacterium | reverse complement strand
GTCTTCGGAGGACAAGCGCTTTTCTCCTTGCCCGTTGAACAAAATATCGGAACGGTTACGCGAACGTTTGGAATTGCCTTAAACAGTATTTTCGTCGGGTATATCGTTTTTCTCATCCTTTCGACGAAAAAACGAGTAGGGCTAGATTCTGACTCTGACGATCTGAACGTTAAGAAAGCGTCTTTTGGCAAGTGCGTGTTTTTGATAATCGTCGGTCTGGCGTTAATCATCATCGGCGGCAAAGCGGTAGGTCATAGCGCAAGAGCAATCGCGCGAGCCGCAGGAATGACAGAAACCTTGATTGGCTTGACAATTGTCGCGGTCGGCACGTCGCTCCCAGAGTTTGCGGCGTCGATCGTCGCGGCGCGAAAGGGGGAAACAGGACTGGCGATCGGCAACGCCGTCGGTTCCAATATTTTCAATCTGCTGTTCGTTCTCGGCGTTTCTGCGACGCTTCGTCCGATCGCCGTCAACGTAGCGTCGGTTTACGACGTAACGATTCTTCTCGTCGCGACCGTTCTAACGTTTTGCTTCGCGCTCAGTTCTCAAAAAATTACGAGATGGGAAGGAATCTTCATGATCTTATTCTACGCCGCCTACGTCACGTTTACAGTCGTAAGATAACGTTACGCGAGAACGCCCAAACGCGCCCATATTCGTTCGACCTATTCAAAATTTGGGCGCGTCACACTTCGACGACCATCCCGTTTTTCTTCTCGAAGGTCGCGACCTCTAAATCATGGCGGATCATGTCTTCGACAAGCGACGCGAACGTGTGTTTTGGAGACCATTGGAGAACGTTACGCGCTTTGGACGAATCGCCGCAGAGGTAGTTGACTTCGTTCGGACGGAAGAACCGCTCGTCGATTTCCACTAACGTTTTACCCGATTTGCGATCGATTCCTTTCTCTTCGACGCCGCTTCCACGCCAAACGAGCTCGTAGTCGAGACGGCTAAAAACGATCTCGAGAAATTCGCGGACCGAATGCTGTTCGCCCGTCGCTAGGACATAGTCGTCCGGCGTCTCGTGTTGGAGCATAAGGAACATGCCTTCGACGTAATCCTCGGCGTGCCCCCAATCGCGCCGCGAATCGATATTTCCTAGGCGCAAAACGTCTTGAAGCCCTTCCCTAATCCTTGCGGCTCCGTAGGTGATCTTTCGCGTGACAAAATTCTTGCCGCGTCTCGGACTTTCATGGTTAAAAAGGATTCCGTTACACGCGAAAATTCCATACCCCTCGCGATAATTGACCGTCGTCCAGTAGGCGTAGAGTTTCGCAACCGCGTAAGGACTGCGCGGGGCAAAGGGAGTGGTTTCGCGTTGCGGCTTTTCGCGAACAGCGCCGAAAAGTTCGGAAGTCGAGGCCTGATAAAAACGCGTCGTCTTCTCAAGTCCAAGCCGTCTAATTCCCTCGAGGAGTCGTAGCGTCCCGAGAGCGTCGACGTCGGCGGTGAACTCCGGAACGCCGAAAGACGCATGGACGTCCGACTGAGCCGCAAGATTATAAACTTCGTCAGGCTCGTACTTTCCGAGAATATCTTCAAGACTCGACTGATCCGTCAAGTCGCCTTGACAGTAAATCAGTTCCGCCCCGTTGTTTTGAACGCCCTCTTTGAGTCCGCTCAACCGCGCCATATTAAACGTTGAAGAACGGCGCGTCATCGCGCAAACGCGGCGCCCCTCCGACAGCAGTTTTTCGATCAAATAAGAACCGTCTTGCCCCGTCGCGCCCGTCACTAAAGAAGTCTTCATCGCCCATTCTTTCTAAAAAAGGAAACGACGGCGAGTACCGTCGCCGTCCGCCGTATTGTAACAGAAGAGCGCGTCAAGACAAGCGCGAGAACGTCGTAAGAAAGTCGCGTTGAAAATGAAAAAGCCCGTCGACGCAACCCTTCGCGTCGACGGGCAAGAGCGTTGATTCATGTTCAACGGCGGCTCCGCGTCACCAGATGATGTAATTTCCGCCGTAGGTAAGACCGGCGCCGAAACCCGCGAGCAAAAGTTTGTCGCCGCGATTAAGTTGACCGCTGCGGTTCATCTCGTCGAGCGCGATCGGAATCGACGCCGACGCCGTATTCGCGACGAGTTCGAGGTTGATGTAAAACTTCTCGTCGTCCTCGAATCCTAAACGTGTTCCCGCCGATTTGATAATGCGGTAATTCGCCTGATGCGGAACGATCTTGGTTATCTCGTCCATCGAAAGATTATTGCGACTCATCAGCAGGTTCACAACCTCGACGATCGCCTTGACGGCAAACGCGTAAACCTGTTGACCGCCCATCTGAAGAATGTGCGCCTGCGGATGATTCAGCGAATCGACGGAACGACAGCCGCCTTCAAGGAGCAGATGCTTGCCCGAACGTCCGTCCGCCATCATTACGGAGTCGACGACGCCCCGATCCGCGTTCTCTTCGCTCTCGTCCGGTTGCAACACGACCGCGCCCGCGCCGTCCCCGAAGAGAATGCACGTTCGATAGTCGTTCCAGTCGACCTTACGCGACATGATCTCCGTCGCCACGAGCAGAATCGGCTTGCGGAAGTGAGGGTTCGAGAAGAAATTCTTCGCAATTTCAAGGTTATAAATGAACCCGCAACACGCGGCGCTCATATCGTAAGCCGACGCGTGGTCGGCGCCAAGTGTATCTTGGAGAATACACGACGTCAGCGGGGTTGGCGCGTAATCCGGGGTCGCCGTGCTCACAACGATCATCCCAAGATCGTCCGGTCCAATACCCGCTTGGTCGAGCGCGCGTTGCGCGGCAACGAGCGCCATGTCCGAGGGGGCCTCGTCGGGCGCCGCGATATGACGAGCGTGGATTCCCGTGTGAGAATAAATCCATTCGTCAGACGTCTGCGGCATGCGTTCCGCAAGCTCGTCGTTCGTTACGACGCGTTCCGGAAGATAAGAACCCGTCCCTGTGATTATAGCGCGAACCATTGAATAACTCGTTCTTTACTGGCGCTTTGGTCTGGTTAAAACGGCGTCCTCGCCGTTAAGAGCGAGCGAACGCGTCGACGACGAAGTCGCTCAATCAACGCGGCAATCCTAGAAAAAAACAACAGGAGCGCCAATATCAATAAATCCCATTTTTCTAAAATAATTGACTTTTCAGAAAAAACGACGTCGCGGATCGTCTAGAAACATCCGCGACTTGCGAAATCAAGGGGTCGACTTCAGGAATTGGGCTCGGACAAACGCTCGTCCTCGGGGCCGTCGACGCAGTATTCCTCGGCAACGACGCGCAAAAACTCTTCGCCGGTCTTCACGCGCCCAATATGGTCTCGAAACGTCCGCGCGCCGGGCAAGCCCTTAGAATAATGGCACGCGACTTTACGCATCTGCTTCACGCCAAGTTCGACGCCAAAGCGTTCGACGACGAGATCGTAATGCGACAGAAGAAGGTCGCGCTGCTGGCGTGGCGACGGTTCGGGAGCGACCTTCTCGCCTCGGAGCAACTGCGCGATTTCGCGAAAAATCCACGGTCGATCGATCCCGGCGCGACCGATCATAATCCCTGCGACGGGATAGTTTTCGAGACGTTCGATCGCCTCGCGCGCGGTTTTAATATCGCCGTTGCCGATCAGCGGGATCGACTTCAGAACGTCGGCGACCTTCGCGATTTCGTCCCAATCGGCGACGCCGGAATACATCTGTCTCGCGGTCCGCCCGTGAACCGTCAGCGCGGCGCCTCCCGCGCCTTCAACCGCCTCGGCGACGTCGCGGGCGTTGATCGTGTCGCGCGTGATTCCGAGACGAATTTTCGCCGTCACGGGGACGGGCGCGCATGCTCGAGCGACGCGTTCGACAATTTCGCCAACTTTCTCCGGATAGCGCAGAAGAAAAGAGCCGCTCGCGGATCGTTTGGCGATCGCGGGGGCCGGACATCCAAAATTAAGATCGACGACGCTGACGCGAAATTCATGCGCAAGTTTTCCGCCAAGTTCCTCGAGCGTCTCGGGACAATTGTCCCAGATTTGAACGAGAAGCGGACGCGGTTCTTCTCTCACCCCCCAGAGACGCGCCGGTTCCTCCCCGTCGCGTCGTCCCATGCAGACAAACGCCCTTGCGCTCGCCATTTCCGTAGAAATCAGCCCCACGCCGCCGAGACGCCGCAACATCTCGCGGTGCGCGTAGTTTGTGTACCCCGCCATCGGCGCGGAAAGAACCGGCGGCGAAACGACAAGATTCCCTATTTTGAACGACGTTTTCAAAACAACCCCGATTCGGCTCTTAAAAAAAACGTTTGAAAGCGACTCGCGTCGCAAGGTCGCGAACTTTTCGCGACGATAATATTCTGCCAAATCGAAACCGGATGTAAACGCCCCCATGCGTTTGGCGAAAAACCACAACGTCGAAAACAATCCGAAACGCGAACGATCAAATTTATTCAAAAAAAGCTCCGGCGTATTCCTTTGTTTAATAAATCAGTTATAGTATAAGGACGGTTTTGTTGTTTCCTGTCCTCACCCCCGATATTCAAGTTTTAGACGATGCGCCGCTCAGAAACATTTAAGAATTGTCCGTTTGCACAGGAATGTCTCCATCTCGACCGATTCGCGGCAGGCGCGCCGCATCAGCGTAATCCGCTCTGAAACTTGTAATCCTCTAGTCTTTCTATGGGACGCGTTCTTCTTGAAGTGCGATTCGTCCTTTGATGGGAAAGAATAATATCGACGTTGCGAAAACCTTTCGTGTATTTTTCATATAAATTAAGGAGTTAAGCTATGAGATCAATTCTCGTCTGTCGAGAAACCGATCCTCGCGAAACCCGCGTGGCGCTGATTCCCGACGACGTCAAAAAGCTCATCGGCATGGGCTTTTCTTTGAAGGTCGTCTCCGGCGCCGGCGTAAAGTCTGGTTTTGCGGACGACGCTTATGAAAAGGCGGGCGCCCAAATTATTCAGAACGAGCAGGACGGCTACGACTCTGAAATTGTTCTGCGTATTCTCAAACCGCAGAGCGCCGCAGGTCTTAAGCCGGATACGCTGCACCTGTCCTATCTCGACCCGTTCAACGAAAAAGAACTGCTCCGCGATTTCGCTCAAAGCGGCGTTCAAGCGGTCTCGCTCGAAATGATTCCGCGAACGACGCTCGCGCAGAAGATGGACGTTCAGTCGTCGCAGACGTCGCTCGCCGGTTACGTCGCGGTCGTCAACGCGGCGGCGCGGCTTCCCAAGATTCTGCCGATGATGGTCACCCCTTCCGGCACGATCAACCCCGCGCGCGTCTTCATCATCGGCGTCGGAGTCGCGGGCCTCCAAGCGATTGCGACCGCCAAGCGTCTCGGCGCGCGCGTCGACGCGTTTGACACGCGTCCGGTCGTCGAAGAACAGGTCAAGTCGCTCGGCGCGTCGTTCGTCAAGATTGACCTCGGCGAAATGGGACAGACCGCTCAAGGCTACGCTAAAGAGTTGACGCCTGAACAGATTCAGAAGCAGCGCGAAGCGCAGGCCAAGGTCTGCGAACGTTCCAACATCGTGATCACGACGGCGAAGGTCTTCGGACGCAAAGCGCCGCGCCTCATCGCCAAGGACGTGATCGACCGGATGCAGCCCGGCTCGATCATCGTCGACATGGCGGTCTCGACGGGCGGCAACGTGGAAGGCTCGAAGCTCTTTGAGGAAGTCGTCACGGACAACGGCGTGATTATCATGTCGGGCGATTTCCTTGAACGCCAAGTTCCGTTCGACGCGTCGAAGATGCTCTCCGGCAACTTCACCGCGTTCCTGTCGCATTTCTACGACAAGGAAGCGAAGGAATTCAAGGTCAACTTGGAAGACGAGATCATGCGCGGCTGTCTGCTCACGCAGGGCGGCAAGATCATCCACGAACGTTTTAAGGAGGACTGATATGGCGACCGGAGAAATCCTGCTCCTTGTTTTCGTTTTCGTAATCTCCGCGTTTCTCGGCGTGGAACTGATTTCGAAGGTTCCTTCGCAACTTCATACGCCGCTTATGTCCGGCACGAACGCAATTTCCGGCATCACGATCGTCGGCGCGATCGCCGCGACCGCCGCCTCGTTGCACACGCCGGGGCTGCTCAGCAACGTTCTCGGCTTCGCCGCGATCGTTTTGGCGACGATCAACGTCGTCGGCGGCTACATGGTCACCGACCGTATGCTCGGCATGTTTAAGAAAAAGGGGGGCGATAAGAAATGACTTGGGAAAATTTCAACGTCGTCCTGACGACAGTGTTGTATATGGTCGCGGCGATCTTCTTCATCCGCGGCATTAAACTCCTTGGAAAAGCGGACACGGCGCGCAAGGGGAACCTCCTTTCGTCCGTCGGTATGCTCATTGCGGTCGTTACGGTTCTTTTTGAAAAGAAAGTTACTGAAACGATCGCGGCCCCGCCCCTTCAGAACGCTTATGTTTGGGCGATTGTCGCGGTTCTAATCGGCGGCGTTATCGGCGCGATTTGGGCGAAGAAGGTTGCGATGACCGGAATGCCCGAACTCGTCGCGCTCTTCAACGGCTTCGGCGGTCTGAGTTCGCTCCTCGTCGCGCTCACTCAATATTTGACCGACAAATCGATCAACGTTTTTACCGCCGTCACCCTCGGACTGACAATCATCATCGGCGCCATCGCGTTCACTGGCTCCGTCGTGGCGTGGGGAAAACTCTCCGGCAAACTCTTCAAGAAGAACGTGTCGATTCCGTCGAAGAATCTTGTTAATGCGATTCTCGCGATCGCCGGTCTTGTCGGCGTCGCGCTCTACGCGTTTGCGACCGCAACCGGCAAGACGGGACTTGGCGCGTTCGGCGTCTTCCTCGCGACGGCGACTTATCTGATTCTCGGTCTGACGATGGTCGTCGCGATCGGCGGCGGCGACATGCCGGTTATCATCTCGTTCCTGAACGCGTTCTCAGGTCTTGCGGCGGCGTTCGCCGGTCTCGCGCTGCAGAACTCCGTTCTGGTCGTCTCCGGCTGCCTCGTCGGAGCCTCCGGGTTGATCCTAACGCTCATCATGTGCAAGGCGATGAATAGAACGCTTTACGCGCTCCTGTTCACCAGCTTTGGCGGCCCCTCCGCGAAGAAGAGCGACGGCCCCGTCAAGGAGCCGAAGGCGATGTCCGTCGAAGACGCCTATCTCATCCTTGAAGCGGCGCATTCCGTGGTCTTCATCCCCGGTTACGGCATGGCGGTCGCGCAGGCTCAACACGCGGTCAAGGAACTCAGCGACAAGTTGGAAGCAAACGGAGCGGAAGTCAGCTTCGCAATCCACCCGGTCGCGGGTCGTATGCCCGGTCACATGAACGTTCTGCTCGCGGAAGCCAACGTGCCTTACGAGCAGCTCAAGACGGCGGACGAGATGAACCCGCAGATGTCGAACACGGACGTCGCGATCGTCATTGGCGCGAACGACGTCGTCAACCCGTCGGCGATCGAAGACAAAAGTTCGCCCCTCTACGGGATGCCGATCATCAACGCGTTTGAGGCTCGAACCGTTTTCGTTCTTAAGCGCGGTAAAGGAACCGGTTTCTCCGGAATTGAAAACCCGCTGTTCACGAACGACAACACCGTCATGATCTATGGCGACGCCAAGCAGACGGTCACGGCGCTCGCCGCCGAGTTCGAAGAAGTCTGACGTTGATTCAGCGCGTCGTTACGAACGGCGCGTCGCAACGGATTGTCGAGGGAAAAGCGCCTGCTTCAGGCGCTTTTCTTTTTTACGCGTCTCCGTTTTCAACGGAACGCGCGCGCCGTCGTCGGTCTTTGCCGTCGCTAGTCGTTATAACGCCGCCTAGGCGCAGAGTCGGAACGTCCGGAATAAAAACTCCGCAAAAAAAGGCGACAAGGCTTGTAATGCGACGATCGAACGCTTAGAATTTAAGGGAGAGTCGGACGGGGAATATCCCCTAATCGTCGACGCGCGTTTTCCAGAAGAAAGCGGAAAAGCGTCGGTCGGTCTTTCCTATGTGAAGGAAAGACGCGCTCCAGCGCGCTCTTAAAAAATTAAACGTTCCTTCGTTTCGCTTAGACGCGCCCGTTGGGAGGGCGTTCTAGGTCGCGTTCGTCGGTCGTCAAGGGGAAAAAATGAACTCAATCCGAGGACTTCACGATCCAAAACTGAAAACGCTCGACTGCACCGTTCGAGACGGCGGTCTTATTAACAACCACCAGTTTCCCGACGAGTTCGTTCGCGCGCTTTATCTTGCAAACGTCGCCGCCGGCGTCGATTGCATGGAGATGGGATACAAGAACTCTCGCGAGATTTTTTCGGTCGACGAAAACGGACCGTGGAAATTCTGTCAAGAAGACGATCTGCGTAGAATTGTCGACGACAACCCGACGCCGATGAAGCTCAGTTGCATGATCGACGCGACGAAGTCCGACTGGAAAACGGACGTGCTCCCGAAATCGCAAAGTCCGCTCGACGTCATTCGCGTCGCGTTCTATCATTATCAGACGGACGAAGCGCTTGCGATGATCGAGGACGCTTACGAGAAAGGCTACGAAGTCAGCGCAAATCTCATGGCGGTCACGACCGTCGAAGAGAAAGTTCTCGATTCGATTCTCGAACGCCTCGTCAAATCGCCCGCCGCCGTTATCGTCGTCGTCGACTCCTTCGGGTTCGTCACCCTAACCCAGATGGAATACCTCGTGAAAAAATATTGCGAGGTCGCGATTCCCGAAGGAAAGGAAGTCGGCGTCCACATGCACAACAACCTTCAACTGGCGTTCGCGAACACGCTCATCGCGGCGCGTTGCGGCGCGACTCGGCTCGACGCGACCTTGAACGGACTCGGACGCGGCGCCGGCAACTGCCCGATGGAACTGCTTCTCGGCGTTTTCGACGACGGTCGTTACGATCTCCGTCCGCTCTACGAATGTCTCGAACGTCACATCCTGCCGCTCCGTCGTCAGATAGAATGGGGGCCCTATCCCGAGTTCGTCATGACCGGTCAGAACAACGTCCACCCGCGTTCCGCCATCGCCGCGCGAAAATCGGAAGAGACGCGCGACAAATACGTCGCTTTTTACGATCAGCTTAAAAAAGAAAAAGAGAAGGCTGAAAAATGAACGCGCTCGTCGCGCGCAAGCCGTTTCCTTTCCGTCTTTTGAACCCGCTCGTCAACGCGAGCTTTGACCTAATCTTTTGAATTCCGTCGAGCGTCTATCGTGTCCGCTGAAAAAGAACAGAAGAAGAAACTCATTGAGCCGCGAACGTTAAAAGGCTTTCGCGATTTCCTCCCCGAAGCGATGATTCCCCGTGAAAAACTCATCGCCCGCATCGTCGACGTTTACAGAAGTTACGGTTTCTGCCCCATCGACACGCCGGTCTTGGAGTATCTTGAAATCCTTATGGGTAAAGGAAGCGACGAAACGGATAAACAGCTCTATCGTTTCGAGGATTCCGGGGGACGCGAAGTCGGGATGCGCTTCGATTTGACGGTGCCCTTCGCGCGCTTTTCCGCCCAACACCTTTCCGAAATCGGAACGCCCTTTAAACGCTATCACTTAGCGAAGGTATGGCGCGGCGAAAACACGCAGGCGGGTCGCTATCGTGAGTTTATGCAGTGCGATTTCGACACGATCGGAACGACGAGCGTCAATTCCGACATTGAAACGGCGCTCGTAATCAACGATATCCTTGAGCGCGTCGATCCTCGTTCCGACGCGACCTTCACGAAGTTCCAAATTCATCTCAACAGTCGCAAGATTCTCTCCGGCGCGCTCGACAAACTCGGTCTCGCCGACAAATCGACGCCCGTGCTGCGCGCGCTCGACAAGCTCGCCAAGATTGGCGTCGACGCGGTCGTCGCCGAGATGGCGCAGCCGGCCGGCGCGACGGACGGGCAGGCGCGCGAGATCTTAGAGGTCGCCTCCTCGCAAGGCGCGACCGACGAGATTCTCGCGCGCCTTGAGAAGAATCTCGAAGGAAACGACCTCGGTCTGCAGGGAGTCGCCGACCTCCGCGCGATTCTCGAAGCGACCCAAGCGGCGGGCGTTCCGGCGGAGCGTTTCGCAATTGACGTCTCGATCGCTCGCGGGTTGGACTATTACACCGGCGCGATCTTCGAATCGTTCCTGACCGATTATCCAAAACTTGGCAGCGTTTGCAGCGGCGGACGTTACGACAACCTCGCGGAGCTTTATACGAAACAGACTCTGCCCGGCGTCGGCGCGTCTCTCGGACTTGACCGGCTTTTTGCGGGACTGGAAGAACTCGGAATGATCGAGAAGACGTCTTCGACCGTCGACGTGTTCATTCCGCTTTTCGACGCGTCGCTCTCGTCGAAGTATTTCGAGATCGCGGCGGGCTTGCGACGTCAGGGGATTGGCGTCGAACTCTACCCTGAGCCGAAGAAACTAGGCGCGCAGCTTAAATACGCCGATAAGAAGGGAATCCGCCTTGCGATCGTCGTCGGATCCGACGAGATTATTCGCGGCGTCGCCAATCTCAAAGACCTCCGTTCCGGCGGTCAGGAAGAAGTCAAACTCGACGCGCTCGCCGGATCGATTCTCAAAACGCTGGCGTCGGATCCGACGCCTAAAAAGGATGTTTAGTCGTCTCGTTCACACGGAAAGAAGAACCCATGAAATTAACGTTAGCGGAGCCAAGAGGGTTTTGCGCGGGCGTAAATCGCGCGATTAACATCCTCAACGAGGTGGTTAAAGACGCCGGCGGTCCCGTCTACGTCTATCATGAGATTGTTCACAACTCTTGGGTCGTCCGCGATTTCGCTCGTCGGGGAGTCGTCTTTGTCGA
>CAMZHY010000084.1 GCA_947307005.1 uncultured Planctomycetaceae bacterium | reverse complement strand
CTCGTTAGGGGAGACGACCGCAGTCGTTTTCGCCCTTCCTTATCAGTATCGTCCAACCCGTCTCTCGACTTGAGCGTTCTCAAGGAACTTTGGGAAAAGTTTCGATACTTTTCGCGCTCGTCGGAAAGGCCGAAACGGCGCGATGTTACGCCGCCTTGACGACGTCGAAAGACGACGCAATACGGCGAGCGTATCCCTCAGTATGAAGAAAAGTCTCGATCGTATCAAGATCGATTTGATATTATTGGAAATTTTATTGAAAAAAGCTCCGATTTCCGCCTTAGAAACGGTATGAGGAGAAATATTTCTTTGCGCAATATTCCTAAATCGCTTATCTTGACGCCCGATTCACAGGGCGCAGGATTAGGGGACCAATATGAATGGACTCTGTTCGAGCGGCAAAATTTTTTACTCGAATTCTTTTAACAACTCCGGCTCATTCTCTATGAGGTCCTGAACGAGATATCTGTAATCCATGTTGTCAATCCCATGGCTTTGCTATTTCGACAGCGCTCCCATGATAAACGATCATACCTCCACCCCTCTCCGTTCCAGATACTCTCTCAATATCTTTTATAAGATACTGTTCGCCGAGCGTATGGAGGACGTCGTAATGCGGCGTCAGATAATCGTCTATCGCGCCGGATTTGTATATACTTCTCCACATGAAATTCCCCATGCCTCCGCAAGCGCATGGATCATAAAAATCGTGAATTTCATAGAGGATTCGTCCATAACCTCTTTACTCATGTTCACGACCTCCTTCGCTCTCTGTCATGATCCTAACTATTACGGAGAACCTATTCCCTTGCTTCCCCAGCGCGTCCCGTTATAACTATTACGTTTCATTTCAGGACCGTCAAGAAAACGACAAACGTCGGCGCCGCAAGTTAGAGCGCCGACGTTTGATTGATGAAATTTGCGAGCGTTACTTTTTCATGAAGTACCGTTCGATGAAGCCCACGTCGGGAATTTGCGAGTTGAACTCTTTGCTTTCAAGAATCCTGAGAAGAAGCGGGATCGACGTCTTGACGCCTTCGATCTTCGTCTCGGCGAGCGCGCGTTTCATGATAGCGAGCCCTTCTTCGCGGGTTGACGCCGAAACGATCAGCTTGCCGATCATCGAATCGTAATGGGGGCTTACGACGTAGCCGGAATAGGCGTGCGAGTCGAAGCGAACGCCGAATCCGCCGGGCGCGATCAGCTGTTCGATTTTGCCGGGGCAGGGGCGGCATCCGGCGTCGACGTCTTCCGCGTTAATGCGGCATTCCATCGCGAACCCGCAATGCTTGACGTCCTTCTGCGCGAACCAGAGCTTCTCGCCCGCCGCGACGCGCAGCTGCGCTTTGACAAGGTCGATCCCCGTCGCTTGTTCCGTTACGGGATGCTCGACCTGAATTCGCGCGTTCATCTCGATGAAGTAGAAGTTGAAATCTTCGTCGACGACGAACTCCGCCGTGCCGGCGTTCGAGTATCCCGCTTCTTTGGCGAGCCTTGCGGCGGCCTCGCAGAGCGCCTTGCGCTTCGCAAGAGAAAAGCCGGGCGCGGGCGTGATTTCAACGAGCTTCTGTCGGCGTCGCTGCAACGAGCAGTCGCGCTCCCAAAGGTGAACGACGTTTCCGTAATTGTCGCCGAGAATCTGCGCTTCGACGTGACGCGACTTCTTAATGAACTTTTCAAGATAGACGTCGGAGTTGCCAAAGGCGACCCGCGCTTCTTCCGCCGCTTCCGCGAGCGCGCGACGCAGTTCGTCGTCGTCGTTGGCGAGCCGAATTCCGCGCCCACCGCCCCCCGCCGACGCTTTGACGAGGACCGGATAACCGACTTCGCGCGCGACCTTGATCGCGTCGGACTCGTTCTGAATCAGCCCGTCGCTGCCGGGGATCGTCGGAACCCCGCAGCGTTTCGCCATGGCGCGCGCGGCGTTCTTGTCGCCGAGCGCTTCCATCGCGGCGGGCGAGGGTCCGATGAACTCGAACCCGCAACTTCGGCACACGTCGTTGAAATTGGCGTTTTCGGAGAGAAACCCGTAGCCCGGGTGAATCGCGTCCACTTCCGCCTGCTCGGCGGCGCCGATGATCTGGTTGATTCTCAGGTAGCTTTGCGCGGAGCGCGCGGGGCCGATGCAAATCGCGCGGTCTGCGATTTGGGCGTATCTCGCGTCGCGATCCGCTTCGCTGCACACGACGACCGCTTCTACTCCAAGCTCATGACACGCGCGAATGACGCGTAGCGCGATTTCGCCGCGATTGGCGATTAAGACTCGTTTGAACATAACTCGACGACGTCCTTAAAGGGGCCGACTGGAACCGAAGGATCGATATTTCAGCGGGCGTCAATCTTAAAGAGTGGCGTTCCGTACTCGACGGGCGAACCGTTCTCGACAAGGATATCGACGACCGTGCCCGCGACGTCGGCGGGGATGTCGTTGAAAACCTTCATCGCTTCAATGATGCAGACGGTCGTTTTCGGCTTGACGACGTCGCCGACCTTGACGAAGGGATTCCCTTCCGGGCTGGAGGAGGCGTAGAAGACGCCGACCATCGGGGATTTGACGGTCTTGATGTAATCGGGATCCTTCTCCGGAACGTCCGGCGCCGATGGCGCGACGACGGCGGGCGTCGGTTGCAGCGCGACGGGCGCGGAAGGCGCGGACGCGACGATCGGCGTTTCGGCGAATCCCGATCGACGCAGGGAAAGCCGTCCGCCGCCCTGCGAAAGGTTGAAATGAGTGACGTCGTACTCTTTCATGAGCTTGAGAATTTGTCGGATTTCATCAAGACCAAAAAGATCGTCTTTTTTCTCGGGCATGATTTTTCTTCCTGAACGTGGTCGCGATCGACGGAGGACGCGACGCGGCATGGAACGATTAGGACGGGACGACGGAACGCTTGCGAGCGTCGTTATTGGGCGCGAGACGCGACGAGGAATCGCGGAAGCCCCGCGAAATCGCGGCGAATCTCGACGCCGGTCCACCGCGCGTCTTTTTTGAGTTCTTCGGCGACGATCTCGACGGTCGTCGGGCTGAGTTCGAGCGCGAATCGTCCGCCAGACTTAAGTCGGTCGGGCGCCTGACGCGCAAGTTCGACGGCGATTTCGGCGCCGGAGGGGCCTCCGACGAGCGCGATTCTCGGCTCGAAGTCGCGAACGGTCGCGTCGAGCGTCGCGTATTCCGATTCGGAGACGTACGGGGGATTTGAGACGATCGCGTCGAATCGGTCTTCTTCCGGCAGATCGTCGGGAATCGCGGCGAAGAGGTCGCTTTGACGGAGTTCGACGCGGTCGGCGAGCCCGAGACTTTCGACGTTCTTTCGAGCGATTTCGAGCGCTTCGGGGCTAATATCGAGCGCGACGACGCGCGCCGCCGGGATGTTCTTGGCGAGTGCGACGGAGACGCAGCCGCTTCCGACGCCGACGTCGCAAATCTTCAGCTCGCGTTCTTCCGGGGCGGGCGGTGCGGCGACGTCCTCTTCCGTCTCGGCGCTTCGTCGCCGGACGCCGTCGGAGCCGGTCCGCCATCCTTGTTTTTTGAAGTATTCGACCGTCTCGAGGACGAGCTGTTCCGTTTCCGGACGGGGAATGAGCGCGTTGGAGTCGACGGCGAAGGGGATCGAGTAGAACTCCTTGACGCCAACGAGGTAGGCGACCGGCTCGCCGAGCGCGCGGCGTCGGACAAGTTCGCGAAACGCTGCGCGTTTCTCCTCGGACGGCTCGTCGTCGTAGTTCATGAAGAGTTCAATGCGCGACGTTCCCGTCGCATGACTCAGCAGAACCTCGGCTTCAAGCTTGGGGTTCTCGATTCCTTTCTTCTCGAAAAAGGATTTCGTCCACGCGATTAACGCGCGATTGGTCCACTTTTCAGGCTGCGACATAATAGTTCGTTCGACGCTCGCGGCGTCCGTCGTCAGGATATTGCGGCAAACCGTCGCTCGCCCGTCGTTTAGGACGTTACTCAATCGTACCGAAAGAGCTTCGCAGCTCCTGACGCTCGTATTCCAACAGGGCGTCGACGACAGGCGAGAGGTCGCCGGCAAGGATAGCGTCTAATTTGTAAAGCGTCAAGCCGATTCTATGATCGGTGACTCTGTTTTCGGGAAAATTATAGGTGCGGATTCGGTCGCTTCGGTCGCCGCTTCCGAGTTTGCTCTTGCGCTCTTGCAAACGCTTCGAATCCTCTTGACTCCGCTTCAAATCGTAGAGACGCGAACGCAGAACGCGCAGCGCTTTGGCGAGGTTTTTGTGCTGGCTTCTTTCATCCTGACAGCTGACGACGAGTCCGGTCTCTTTGTGCGTGAGTCGAATCGCGGAGGACGTCTTGTTGACGTGCTGACCGCCGGGGCCGCTTGCGCAGAATCGATCGATTTCGTAGTCTTCGGGCTTGAGATCGATCTCGACCTCTTCCGGTTCCGCGAGGACGGCGACGGACGCGGCGGAGGTGTGGATGCGCCCCTGCGCTTCCGTCTTGGGGACGCGCTGGACGCGGTGTCCGCCGCTTTCAAACTGGAGCTCGCGGTAACACCCTTCGCCGTCGACGCCGAAGACGATTTCCTTGAAGCCGCCGACTTCCGTCTCGCTCATCGACATCGTCTCGAGCTTCCAGTTCTTCGACTCGCAGTATTTCCGGTACATGCCGTAAAGGTCGCGCGCGAAGAGGGACGCCTCGTCGCCCCCCGTTCCGGCGTGGATTTCCATGATGCAGCGCGAACGGTTGGCGTCCTCGCCGCCGATCGTCATGTCGAGCAGCTCTTCCCAGATTCCCTCGCGTTCCGCCATGAGTTCCGGTTCTTCCGCGAGCGCAAGTTCGCGCAGTTCGGGATCGCTTCCCGCGATATATTCTTTGGCGGCTCTGATTTCTTCGTTGAGCGTCTTAAAACGGCGATATTTCCCACAGAGTTTCGCGAGCGAACCGTGTTCCCGCGCGACGGCGGCGAGCCTTTCCGAATCGGCGAGGACGTCCGGATCGTTCATCTGACGCTCGAGTTCTTCGAATCGGGCGAGCTTATTGTCTAATAATTTTCGCATGGACGCTTGGAGAGGAACGCCTTGACGGGACGCTCCGTAAAAGTTCAATAAACTGCGGGACGTCGGCGTCCTCGCAACGGTTCCAAAAAGCTTTTTTAAAGCGCGCCGCGTTTCGACGTTGGGGTCGCGACGGACGGGCGATTCAAAGAAAAAAGACGCAAGAGCGCCGATATCTCGACAATCTTGCGTCCTTTTGATCGACCGAGGAGATCGCGCGCGTTACGCGCAAACGGCGAAGAGCCGCTCCGTTTAGGATCAGGCGTCCTTCTGTTCGTCTTTCTTCTGATAGAACGCGGAGTATCGGCGCTTGAACTTTTCGATACGCCCCGCCGTGTCGACGAACTTGACGCGCCCCGTATAGAACGGATGGCACGCGTTGCAGATATCAACGCGAAGCTCGGGCTTCGTGCTGCGGGTTACGAAGGTGTTGCCGCAACCGCAGGTGACCTTCGTCTCCATGTACTTGGGATGGATGTTTTCTTTCATCGTAACGACTCCAAAATCAAAGTAGCGACGTTAGACCGCCCGATTTTCCGTCCGAAACTCGGACCCCTCTTTTCCACGCCGCGCGGCGCGCGAGGGGGAAAACGGCGGCGAATACGTCTAGCCAACGCGGAACTGTCGAACGACGCGTCGTCGCGCCTTTCAGACAACCGTTCGCAAGTATTATACGGCGTCCTTCGATTTACGGGAGGGGGCGGGTCGAGAGAATCCCATAAAAACGTTCGAACATTATTCGATGTCAGCGGCGCCGCTCAGCGGAAAAACCGAGGCGGTTTCGGATTCATCGTATCCGCGCCTTTAGAGCGTTTTCCAATAGCCTGTTTTATTTGAGCCGACTCGCCGTATAAGCTTCTTGTTTTTCAGTTCGGCGAGCAACCGGGAAACGGTCCTTTCCGACTTTCCAGACGTCGCCGCGAGTTCCGCGTTTGTCATGGACGGCGATTGTTTCAGCAAAGAAAGCAGCGACAATTCCGCTTTGGACGTCTCGCCATTTATCTCGCCATTTATCTCGCCATTTATCTCGCCATTTATTCCGCCATTTATCTCGTCGCTCTCTGACGATATATTCCGATCTTTCCTTGAGAATTCAAGAGTAAAGGCCGTCTCTTCATTGATGTACGATACGTCGACGCCCGCTTTATTACAAAGCGTATAAATCTTTTTGATCCCGGATCCAAATGTCTCGACGTCTTTACAGAGGTAGAGCGTTTTTGCAATCGCTTCGTTTCTCAGGTAAGAACGGATATCTCTGGTATAAAAGTCTATCGGTTCAAATTCATTGGCAAAGGAACCGGGGTTGCAGATGGAAATACGGTTTGAGAATATATCGATCTCATGCTTGACGGGGAGGTCGTACCTCGCGTGTGCGAAACTGTTTATTACTGCTTCTCTTATGGCGTCGATCGGGACTTCGGGCGTCTCTTTTCGGTGGATTCCGTCTTCGCTCATTTCGACGCGCCAGCGGATGTTTTTAACAATATAGGCGACCGCCGCGTCGATCAGCTCAAATATATTCCCTTCCGTCCGATCTAAATCTAAAAATGTTTCCTTGTGGTTAGTAGCGAAAACAGCCGTTTTCAAGGTAATGGGTCTTCTGGACGAGAATAGACAAACGCCGGCGTTCGTCAGATGATTTCCATTCAGGACGCCGAGTTGATCAAGTATCTTCCGTTTATCGTATTCGACCTCCGGCAATCTGCCGCAGGACGTGGCGGAACTGTAAAAAGCCTTTATCGTATCTTCATCCGCATCGTCAATCGTCTGGCCCGCAGGTTTATTCTCCCAGTTTTCTTCATATTCTCGACCGATCATGATCTTGCGAAGTTCGGAAGGAGACAGTTCTCGGTCTTCATCGGCAATGCGTATGTAGTATTTTCCGAAAGCCGAGTATGGGACGTCTTCTCCGGAAAATGTGAGAGTAATGACCTCGACTCCTTCGATTTCTTCAATCTCGACTACAGGTATCAGTTGCGGCTTTATTGATTCGTATACTTTCCGAGAGACGTCGCGAAGAGTGGAATCTGTGATTGTGAATGGGTTGGGGACGCCGTCGTTCCTAAGACCAAAATACACTTTTCCTCGCTTATGCTTGTTCAGCATGGCGGAGACTGAGACCATGGCTTCATTCAGTTCTCCGGTCGTTTTTTTAAATTCCCTGTGTTCATCTTCGCGCAGCATTTGGCAGACTCCCCGATTCTTTATACTCTATCAAACGTGGCGGAATAAAAATATACTGCGTTTCCTCTGTTTTGGGAAGAACAGAGGAAACGTCATGCCATTGCGAAAACTATAAAACTTTCTCATGAGGGTCGCCCCGACGCAACGGGACGTTGGGGCGACCGACCGTCGGGAACGAACGCGTTGTCGATCAGAGATTCAGAACGTCGTTCATGTCGTAGACGCGACCCGGTTGTTGGCGGACGAGGAACTTGGCGGCTTCCAAAGCGCCGAGCGCGTAGGCGTCGCGGTTCGACGATCGAACTTGAAGTTCAAGCGTTTCGCCGAGCGCGCCGAAAATAATCGTGTGACGGCCCGGATCGTCCCCGGCGCGCACCGCGTGATATGCGATTTCATTGTGGGGTCTGGCGCCGACTTTTCCTTCGCGACCGTTGCGGAACTGGTCGATTCCCATCTCCTTGGCGATGATCGCGCCGAATTTAAGCGCGGTGCCGCTCGGCGCGTCGACCTTATAGCGGTGATGACGCTCGATAATCTCGACGTCGACGTCGGAGTCTTTCAACGCGCGCGCGGCGATTTGCGCGAGCTTCATCGTCAGATTGACGGCGGGACTCATGCTCGGCGAACGCAGGACGGGGATCGTCTTCGCGGCGTCTTCGAGGCGCGCGATCTGAGCGTCGCTAAGACCGGTCGTCGCGTAGACGAGAGGAATCTTGCGGTCAAGACACAGCGCGAGGAGCGACTCGAACGCGAGCGGCGACGAGAAATCGACGAGAACGTCGGGCGTCGCGTCCTCGGGGAGCGCGGCGGTCACGGGAACCCCGATCTTGCCGACGCCGGCGATTTCGCCCGCGTCTTGGCCGAACGCCGGGGATTCCGCCGCGTCAATCGCGGCGACAGTTTGCAGCTCGGCGTCCGCCGACGCGAGCGCGACGAGCCGTTTTCCCATCTTGCCCGCCGCTCCGGAAAATGCGATCTTAATCATTTGTTTTCGTCGTCCTTAAAACAGGTTTAACGTTTTACGTCGTTTTGGAGTTATTCCGCGCCGTTAGTCTCAGGCGTTTCGTTTTCGGGGAACGAATGGAGTCGACCTCCGAGGGCCTCGATGAATTCGGTCGCGGAGGCGGAGAAGACCTTGCGCCGCTTGTAAATGACGCCGATCGGACGGGTCAGCTGCGGCGAGACGAGCGGAATCGCGGCGAGAAGGTCGCGCTCGACGTCGGCTTCGACCGTCGGCAACGGGAGGATGCTCACGCCGATCCCGACTTGGATCGCCTGCTTGATCGTTTCAATGTTGTCGAATTCCGTGACGACGTTGACGCGGACGCCGTTCTGACGGAACGCCTTGTCGACCTCGCGACGGATCGGCAGGTCGCGGTCGAACGCGACGAAATCGAGTCCCGAGAGTTTTTCGATCGTAAGTTCTCGCTCTCTGGCGAGGGGATGGTCGGGGGGCGTGACGACGACCATTTCCTCCGCGCGGAGGGGCGTCACGTTAATTTCCGGGGTCGCCGTCGGGTAGGAGATGACGCCCATGTCCACTTCCGACGCCTGAACCGCCTGAACGACCTTCTCCGGGTGCAGGAACTCAAGGCGAATCTTCTGCTGCGGGCGCCTCTTCATGAACTCGCGCATGCTCCTACTCATGTCGTGAAGCCCGACGGAGTAAATCGCGGCGACGCGGATGACGCCGGAGTCGCCGATCGCGTTCGTCTGGACGCGCGAGACGACTCCGTCGTACGTTTCGAGAATCTCGCGAAATCCTTGGTAGCAGATTTTGCCTTCCGGCGTAAGCATAAAGGGACGGTGGGAACGGTCGACGAGCTTGGCGCCGAGCTGCTTCTCAAGTCGGTGAATCGACTGAGTCGCCGCAGACTGGCTGATGTTGTTCGCCTTCGCGCCTCGCGAGAAACTCTGGTAATAGACGACGTCGCAAAATATTCTAAAGGATTCGATATTCATGAATAACGCCCTTGTAATCTTTACAGCGTGGAACGTAAAAGGCTAAGACGAGCGCGAACTGACAAGACGAAAAAACGACGTTCCCGAACGTTTTGACGGAAAGGAACGTCGCCGCGCCGTTTTTTTTACCCCGACGAATTGCCAAAGCCCGCGGGGGAAGCGCGCTCCTCCGATAAGCGGCGCTTGTCGGAATTATTACATTTCTAATCAACGCGTTATAAGGTTATCGTGAATCAACGTCATTGCAAGCCCATAAAAACTAATTTTCGCGAATTTTCAAATCGCGCCGTTGCGACGCCGAAACGCTCTTTTATTTGCCAATCTTCAAGATACAATGAAGCGAACGACCTCGACGGATTCGCGCGGCGCTTCAAGACGAAGTGCGGATTCCGAACCCTGCGCGCTTACGCGGCGCGCGTTTCCCACCGCAATTAAGGAACGAACCTCATGACTCGAATCAATCGCCGCGAGGCGCTTTGCGCCGCGTTCGCCGGAGCCGGCGCGCTTCTGACCGCCAATCCCAGCCGCGCCGCCGCGTTAGCGCTTCCGAACCCCGACGATCCCGCGATGCTCGACGGCGTCGAAGCGTGGAAATACGTCGAGATCGACCCGCAGTCGGTCGCGAACCAGGCGTACGACGACTATCATATCGGACACTGCATGCACACGGTCTTCAAATCGATCGTCGATCACGTCGCCGCCGCTCTGGAGAAGTCCGATCCGCTCGCCGCGCGAACGATGAGGGCGTTCCCGTTCCACATGTTCCATTACGGCGCGTCAGGGGGAAACGGAATCGGATCGCTCTGCGGGGCGCTCAACGGCGCGCTGGCGGCGATCAATCTTTTTGTCTCGAACGAGAAGACGCGCAAGGCGATTTCAACCGATCTTATCCGCTTCTATGAAAGAACGCTTCTGCCGGAATACGAGCCCGCCGACTCCGACGGCAAGCCGTTCCCGAAGACGATTTCCAACTCCGTTCTCTGCCATATTTCGAGCGGCAAATGGTGCGAACTCGCGCAGGTCAAGTCCGGGTCGCCGGAACGTTCGGAACGCTGCACGCGTCTAGCCGCCGACGTAGCGCGGAAGACCGCCGAGCTCCTCAACCTGAACCTCGCCGGACTCAACGCGGCGGACGTCGCGCCCGTCGTGACGTTCAAACCGACCGAGCCGACCGCGACGTGCGTCGCGTGCCACGACAAGGGCGGCGATACGGGCAATATCATTGGCAAAATGACGTGTACGGAATGCCATTCGGATAAAACGCCGGATCATCACGAGAAATAACGCTTTTTACGTCGCCCCTCGTTTCATATCGCGCCGTTTCGGATAGTCGAAGCGGGGATGAACGGGATTCCCGCGCTCTGTTCCGATCGCGGCGCGCTTCCCGAAGTCGTCGGCGATCGGAACCTCGTCCTGCCCATTCCTCAGCGCTTTACGCCCGCGACCCGCGCGATTCCGACTCCCGAAGAAACGGAAGACTGGCTTGCGGCGCTCGTCGCCCTTTGGGACTCGCCGGACGACGCGGAAAGCGTCCCGCAATGCTCTTAATGAGCGTTCGACCTTGCGGCGCGTCGTGCAAGTTTCCTGCCGATAGGG
>CAMZHY010000083.1 GCA_947307005.1 uncultured Planctomycetaceae bacterium | reverse complement strand
GCGACCAAAGAGAACGCGCCCGTCGTCGAGAACGCTCGGGTTAAACTCCGTAACGTTATTCACGGAAATCGAATGGAGATCTGTTCCGTCCGCATTAACGACAAAAAGAATCGCCACGCCGTTGTTCGCGCAGGGAACAAGGCCGGAATACCGCGTCGACGTAAAGATAATCCGACCGTCTGGAAGATACGCGGGCTGAACGTCGTGCCATCCCTTGCCGCTCCCGCAATACTCGTTGGAACAAGCGTCAAGAGAGGTAATCTTGCGAAGTCCGGTTCCGTCAATCCCAATTTCATACAATTCGGAACTGGCGTTCGGCCCGCCTTTAAAGGAAAAAACTACCCGTTTGGCGTCGTATGAAAGCGAAGGCGACGAGTAAACGCCCTCCCCTAGAGTCTCGGACGTGTTTGCGTCGATAACGGCGCGAACGACGCGTTCTTCCTCCGGCGCCGACGGATTCTCAAGGACGTAAATTCCGCCTCCCGGTCGGTACTGATAATACGCGTCGTAGATATGCAACCCTTGATAGTTGTGCTGTTTCGAGAACAGAATCGGAAAATCAAGGAGTTCGAGCGACGCGGAACTCTCGTCGTCTTGAGCCAAGAGTGGAATTGTTGCGAAAAAAAACGCCGCAAAAAAGACGGAGAACGACGTTGCCAAACGCCCCCAAAAGCTACGCGTCATATCAACCTCTTTTAAAACAACTTCCAAGAAGAACGGCTAGGCGCCTGTCGAACCTAAATCATTATAGCGACTCAAAAGCGACGATTGAACACTTCGACGCGGGAATCTCGTTCAAAAGAAAAACGACGCTGTCGTCTAACAATGAATTATTCCTTTCGACGACGTTCTCGGACGTCCTCTCTCAAGTATTTTTCGCCGCGCGATTTTCCGAAATCGTCGCCGCGATACCCTGAAACGGCCTCGAGATACGTAAAGAACGCTTTGTGATATCGAATCGTCGGTTCCCCGTCGTTCGGAACTATTACAACGGCGACGTCAAATCGTTCCCGATACTCGACGTACCCGCGCTCATCCTTAAATAGCCGACCCGCCAGCGCGAGTTTTTTCTTTCTCTTCGCGTCGATTGCAAACGTCTCGGGACGATACTCGACGCCGTCGTAGCGACGCGTCTTAACCTCTACGAAGACGATTTCTTTGGTCTCTTCGTCGAGAAAAACGAGGTCAAGTTCGCAATAGTAGTTCTCGGCGTTACATGCCAAAACCCTGTGTGAGACGTCTGTTACGACCTGCTCAAAGACCAGCCGTTCCCCCATCCTCCCTAGGACGTCCTTAGGAAGAACGACCGGTTTGAGATTCTCGACGTAATCTTCGTAGCGACCGCTCTGGGGAACGGGGTAGCCCCAACGCTTGCGCCAATATTTCGGCGCGCGGTATTTTAGATAGAGAATCGTTCGCGCCTTCAGCGAGTTTAAAAACCGACTCCAACGCGTATCCCCGACGGAATATCCGCCGGAAACCGACGCAGGACGAGGTCTTTTTTCACGTTCTGATTTTGTCATATCGTCGGGCGGTTAGTAAAACGCGGCTTTGGCGAGAAACCGTCAAAGACGATGAGAAATGAGTTCCTTCAGGCTTTCTGTCGAACATACGTCCCCCGAAAGACGACAAAGCGAATCCTGCCGGATTGCGACAGACGGATTCGCTTTGCCCGTTAAAGGAGGATAGCACGCTGGTAAGAAAAAACTACTTATTCGCAATTCCAAGACGCTTCTGCATCTCTTCGAGCGGAACCTGCTTCGTTTCCGGCATGATGAAGATCGTCCAAAGAAGTTGGAGAACCATGAATCCGGCAAACATGAAGAAGATCGCCGACGGTCCGATAAGACCGAGGAGCGGCGGGAAAAGCCCTGAGACGCATGCGTTAAGAATCCAATGCGTAAAACAACCCAGAGCCTGACCTTGCGCTCGAACAGAGTTCGGAAAGATTTCGCTGAGGAAGACCCAGATGCACGCTCCTTGACCAAATCCATGCGACGCGATAAAGACCATCAGTCCGACGAGCACGCCGAAAACGCCAATTTTCGGAATCGCGGATACGACGGGATCCACCTCACCCGACGCGTCGGCGACCTCAACGGGCGTTTCTTCTTCAACAACCTCCTCGGCGGCGACCGCAACCGGAGTTTCCTCATCAACGACCTCGACGGCGGCGGCTTCTCTGTCAAGACGCTCGATCTGCGCGTTGAATTCGTCGGAGAAAACGGTAAACAACGTCCCGACAAGTCCTAAACTCAAGATATAACCAATTGAGCCGACTAGCATTAGCGTCTTACGTCCAAACCAGTCGATAACGACGATCGCAAGCATCGTCACGATAAAGTTGGTAAGACCGATAATCGTCGGGAAAAACATCGCCATCTCGTCGCTTGCGCCCGCCAGTAAAAAGACCTTTGGCGCATAGTACAGGATCGCGTTGATGCCGGAAAGTTGGTTGAACGCCGCGATGCAGATCGCCAGCATAATCAGTTTGCGATAACGCCAGCAGAAGAGTCTTTCTTTGCCTACGGAACGTTCGTCGTCAATCGCCTGTTGGACGACTTTGAGTTCCTCGTCGGCCGCTTCTTCAGACCCGACAAGTTTGACGAAAAGTTTGCGCGCTTCTTCGATACGATTCTTCGTGACGAGCCATCGAGGACTCTCGGGATTCACGAAGAGCGCGACAAGGAATAAAAACGCGGGAATTGCCTCGACTCCGAACATCCATCGCCATTCCGCGTCGCCAAGATTGCAGGCCGCAATGATAAAATTGTTGACATAGGCGAGCAGAATGCCCAAGACGATATTGAATTGGGTTAACGCGACGAGGAAACCGCGACGTTTCGGAGGCGCAATTTCGGCGGTGTAGAGGGGCGAAACGACAGACGCGCCGCCGACCCCAATTCCTCCGATAAAACGGAAGAAGAGAAAGGAACTCCAGTTCCATGGAAACGCGCTTCCAAGCGCCGAGATCAAATAGAGCGCCGCGATCATGATCAGCGTCGGCTTCCGCCCGTAACGATTCGTTGGATACTGAATCGTCGCGGCCCCGAGAATAGTGCCGAAGAGCGCGCTCGAAACGGTAAGCCCTAGCGTCCAATCGTTCAGGTTAAAAACGGAGCGGAGCGCCTCCGTCGTCCCGGAAATCACGGCGGTGTCAAAACCAAAAAGCAGACCGCCGAGCGACGCGACTATCGAACTGCGAATAACAAGAGACGTTGCTTTTTCACTTGCCATAATCAAAAGTTCCCTCGATCTAAAATTCGGTGGTCCTCCGTCATGAACGTCAGACCCTTCGACGAACGATTATCTATATAATAACCCGCGTCTCAATATCATAGACAAAGAAAGTCGAAAGAAGGACGCAAAAAACCGAGATCGCAAAGAGAAACGCGCGATCTCGGTTACGGCGAATTTGCTTTTTTCAATCAAAAGATCAGAAAATTTTATTCACTACGCGCGGGAAAAGAATCGCGTCGCGGATATTGTCTATGCCCGTTACGTACATGATAAGACGTTCAAATCCCAAACCGAAGCCGCCGTGCGGAACGCTTCCAAAACGCCGAAGGTCGATATAGTTCTCATATTCCTCCGTCGTCATGTTCCGTTCCTTCATCGCGGCAAGGAGTTTATCGAGGTTGGCTTCGCGCTCGCTGCCGCCGATAATCTCGCCAACGCCCGGCGCAAGAAGGTCGGTCGCCGCGACGGTCTTGCCGTCGTCGTTCTGCTTCATGTAGAAGGATTTAATCTGCTTGGGATAATCGGTCACAAAAACAGGTTTCCGATAAACAATCTCAGAGAGATAGCGTTCGTGTTCCGTCTGGAGATCGGAGCCCCACTCGACGGGATACTGAAATTTCGCGTCCGCCTTCTGAAGAATATCGATTGCTTCCGTATAAGTCACGACGCCAAACTTCTCCGACACGAGATTGTGAAGTTTGTCGAGAAGTCCGTTTTCAAAGTTTTTCTCGAAAAACGCCAGTTCCGTAGGACAGCGATCTATCGCGGCGGAAACGACGTTTTTAATCATGTCTTCGACGAGCTCGATCACGTCGGGAAGCTCGGCGAACGCGACTTCCGGCTCTACGTGCCAGAACTCGGCGACGTGTCGCGGCGTGTTGCTCGCCTCGGCGCGGAAACTCGGACCAAACGTGTAAATCTTACCGAACGCCATCGCGCACATTTCGCCTTCAAGTTGTCCGGAAACGCTTAAGCCCGCCTTCTGTCCGAAGAAATCCTCGGCGAAATACTCTTTTTCGGAGGGCGCGACCGCGTTCCAAGGTCGCGTCGTTACGCGAAACATCTCGCCGGCGCCTTCGCAGTCGCTCGCAGTGATGAGCGGCGTGTGAACGTAAACAAACCGACGCTTTTGAAAATATTCATGAATCGCCGACGCGAGAACGGAACGAACGCGGAACACGGCGTTGAACGTGTTCGTGCGCAGTCGAAGGTGCGGAATTGTCCGAAGAAATTCAAGCGTGTGTCGTTTCTTCTGCAATGGATATTCAGCCGGACAATCTCCAAGAACTTCAATCGATTCGGCGGTCATTTCGACGCCGCCGTTGCGTCCTTGAGAGGGAACGACCGCGCCGACCACGCGAAGAGACGAACCTAATTTGAGATAGGGCGACGGATCCGCAAATCTTTCTTTATCAAGGACAATTTGCAGATGCTTATGGGACGTTCCGTCGTTCAGCTCGACAAACGCCACGTTTTTAGAGTCGCGCGAAGTTCTCACCCACCCGCAAACGGTTGTTGAAGCGTTAAGATAAGACGCGTCGTTTAGAACGTCGTAAATATCGGTATGTTTCATGGTCTTGGCTCGTAAATGTTCCCAAAACAGACGGTTGAACGTTCCTAACGTCCATGCGTTTCCCGTTAAAACACAGACGGAACCGCCGCAAATAAACAACCCGGTCATTGTATGACCAGCCGTGTTTTTGTCAATTGACGCTGAAGGTTCGGAAGACGTCTTGTAAAGCCGACAAACACGCGGGCTAAAGAACAGTTCCTTCGCAAAACATACGAGCTTAAACACGACGTCTCGTCCTAATGCGTCGCGACTCCAACCGTAGTCAAAAGACGGCGCACGCGAATTCGGCAATCTTTCCACGCGTCGCATCATTCGAAAACGGATCGTTGTATCATACGTCCTGTTCATGTATAATCGCCAGTCGGATACTATCGTTCGACAAAGTCGTTTCAATCCGCAGACGAGGACAGGAACGTCTTTTCGATTGACACAATGCGACGTCGGAGGCGCGGCAGGTATGGAAAAATCAATCAAGGTAGGTCTTTACGGAATTGGACTCGATACGTATTGGCCCCAGTTTGACGGGCTTTACGACAGACTCGTCGGGTATCAGAACAAAGTTGAACAAAAACTGCGGAATCTTGGCGCGGACGTCGTCAACGTCGGACTCATCGACTCCCCGTTAAAGGCGGACGACGCCGGAAGACGGTTCCAGCAGGAAGACGTCGAACTCATCTTTCTGTACGTTTCCACGTACGCCCTATCTTCAACCGTGCTTCCCGTCGTAAATAAACTCAAAAAGCCGGTGGTTGTTTTGAATCTTCAACCGGCGTCAAAGATTGATTACGAAACGTTCAACGCGCTCGGAGACAGGACAAGGATGACGGGAGAATGGCTCGCGCACTGCCAAGCGTGCAGCGTCCCCGAAATTGCAAACGCGTTTCTCCGCGCCGGCGTTAAGTTCTTCCAAATTACTGGCGTTTTACAAGACGATCCTTTCGTCGACGACGCACTCCGCGACTGGCTTGAAGCGGCGCGAGTCGCCGCTGTTCTGCGACGAAGTCGCGTGGGTTTGGTCGGTCACTACTATAACGGCATGCTCGACGTGTACTCCGATCTTACCCGTCTTTCATCGCAAATTGGACCTCATTTTGAAATTCGTGAGTTTGGCGAAATCCTTGAAGAACGCGGACGCGTGACCGACGCCGAAATCGACGCGCGCGTCAAGGCGATTCGAGAAGAATTTGACGTCCAGTCTGACTGTTCCGAGTTTGAATTGCGTCGCGCCGCGCAGACCTCGATCGCTCTCGACCGTTTTGTTGAAAAAAACAAACTCGACGCCCTCGCATATTTCTACAACGGCTTCGGCGATGAACGATATTCCGACCTTATCGCGTCGGTTATCGTCGGTTTCTCGATGTTGACGGCCCGAAACGTGCCGGTCGCGGGCGAATACGAAGTGAAGAACTGCCTCGCGATGAAGATTATGGACGCGTTCGGAGTCGGCGGCGCTTTTTCTGAATTCTATGCGTTAGACTTCGACGACGACGTCGTGTTGCTCGGTCACGACGGACCGTGTCATCCCCAAATTGCGCAAGGAAAGACGAAAATCAAACCGCTTTATGTTTATCATGGCAAGGTCGGCGCGGGGCTGAGCGTTGAAACGTCGGTTCAATACGGTCCCGCAACCCTTCTTTCCGTAATCGACGCGCCGGATGGGAATGCGAAATTCCTTGTTGCCGAAGGCGTCTCGGAACCTGGTCCAATCCTAGAGATTGGCAATACGAACAGCCGCTATCGATTCTCGATTGGCGCCAGAGAGTTTGTCGACGCGTGGTCCGGACGCGGTCCGTCGCACCACTGCGCGATCAGCGTTGGACACAACGCTCGCAAACTCAAACTACTCGCGGATATTCTGGGAATTGAGTTCATTCGCGTCTGCTGAAAAATGCGGACGTCGGCGCCGTTTGGTTTACGACGTCTGCCGTTTAATGGAAGTATGAGACAAGCTTCAACGTTGCGTTTCCCCTTTTGAATAAGCCTGCAAGCGTATTAAGTTTTTTAATATGACCAAATCTCGTATTTGTTTGTTCCTCCTCGCATTCTTACTCATCTTCCTTTCAATCGTTCCTTTTTTCAGACGACTTCCCACTGAATATTCCGTAAATTTTGACGTCCGCGTCGGTTCTATTAAACCGCTCAACGGCTCCACGCTTTGGGCTAAGCTAGCGCATGAAACTTTGGACGATCGCCAAACCTTGGCGGAAGCGTGCCATTTCTCCACGGTTCGTCTTTGCGACGCGCCTTGGGATAACGAGGGTTTAAGACTGGTCGACGTTAATCAGATTTTTGCCAACATCAACGCCGATCCTAAAAATCCAGACAATTACTTCTTTGCCGCGACCGACGACTATATAGCCAACATCCTTAAAGGCGGAGCGGTTCCTATCTATCGTCTCGGAACCAGCCACGAAGAAACGAAAACAAGGTATTTTTCGAAGAGTCCGCAGAATCTCGAGCGTTATGCGGAAATCTGCGCCGGAATTGTCCGTCATTATAACGCAGGCTGGGCGAACGGTTTTGAGTGGAAACTCCCGTACTGGGAAATTTGGAACGAGCCGGATAGACCTGAATCATGGGAAAATCCCAACTGGGAACAATATTGTCGCTTTTATCTCGTCGTGGCGAAACGACTTCGTGCCAAATTTCCAGATATAAAAATTGGCGGTCCCTCGTTGTCAATTTTCGACGAAGAAAAAATCAAACGCCTTGTCCAATTATGCAAAGAAGAAAACGCCCCTCTGGATTTCGTTTCATGGCACCGCTATAGCGGAACTCCAGAGCTGATTATCAACAAACCTTATAGCGTTCGCAAAACGCTCGACGAGTTAGGGTACGCGAATACGGAAATTCACCTAAACGAATGGCATTATTTACCAATGGGAAGGGAAGCTTTCTTTAACAAATTGAAAAATCCTCAGCAAAAAGTCGAGATGGCCGTTTCCCCTGATGGGCTTAACAGCGTTGAAGCGGCGGCGGTTATCGATTATGTTCTTACGCGTTGGCAAGACGGACCGCTCGATATGTGCAATTACTATGCCTTTGGACTCGACATGTTTGGAATGATCGACTACTTCGGCAGAATTCGTCCTACATACTACGCGTTCCTCCTCTTTGGCGAGCAGATTTTTCAAGCGCCGACCAGAGTCGAAACGAAGGATCCTGGCGCAAACGTGTCGCTCCTCGGTTCTGTCGATGAAACAGGAACTGTTAAACGTCTTCTTGTTCCTTGTTATAAAATGGGGAATCCAAAACCAATTGTCATTAGCCTCCAAGGCGTTCCGAAAAATGGAAAAGCCGAAGTTGCTCAAATCAATTACGATTCAGACTACAAAGTAACAACAGTCAAATATTTTGGCGGAAATTTAAGGCTTGAGCCGCAAAAGTCTAGCGTCTTCCTCGTTCGTTTTTGTACCTGCATCCTTAAAAAAATAACGACAGGACGGTAGATTTAGAGAATTACGAGGCGAACGTTCAATCTGTAATCGACGGCGTCGTCGATTTTTCAGCGCTTTCGGAGCCTCTTCGCATACTTTCCCTCTTCTACAAATCGTCTGAAGAGGCAATTAGAAAGGAATCGTCATGACTAAAAATGCGTTTATTTTGACAAGAACGCTTTATACATGCGTTCTTCTCCTTCTTTCAGTCGCCCCTGTTCTCGCTCAACAGGATGCGGAATATTCAGTGAACTTCGACGCTCGAGTCGGCGCAATTAAACCGGTCAACGGCGTCAATCTTTGGGCGAAATTCTCCCGTGAAACCTTGGAGAATCGCCAAGCCGACGCGGAGGCGTGCCGTTTTTCGACGGTTCGTCTCCACGACGCTCCATGGGATAACGAAGGGATGCGTCTCGTCGACGTTCATCAGATTTTTGGCAATCTCAACGCCGATCCTAAAAACCCCGATAATTACTTCTTCGCTCCGACCGACGACTATGTCGCCAACATCCGCAAAGGCGGCGCCGTCCCAATCTACCGTCTTGGCACAAGCATCGAACACACGGCGGTGAAATACTTTGCGAAGAAACCGCAAGATTTTGATCATTACGCGGAAATTTGCGCGGGAATCGTCCGTCACTATAACGCCGGCTGGGCGAACGGGTTCGAATGGAATCTTCCGTATTGGGAAATTTGGAACGAGCCAAACATCATCCCTCAGATGTGGGACGATCCCGACTGGGACGCGTATTGTCGCTTTTACATTGTCGTCGCCAAACGTCTCCGCGCTGAATTTCCCGATATTAAAATCGGCGGTCCCGCTCTCGCAGGCCACGACCTCAATAAGATTAGGCGTCTCGCCGAACTTTGCAAAGAGGAAAACGCCCCCTTGGATTTCCTTTCGTGGCACTGTTACGCAAGCGCTCCGGAGGAGCTTATCGATCCCCCCTTTGAGGTTCGCAAAACGCTTGACGACGCCGGCTTCCCGAACGCGGAATTACACCTCAACGAGTGGCATTATTTCCCAACGCAATGGAACGTCGTTCATGGAACGAACGGCGGCGACCAAGCGAAACGCGAACTTGCGACGTCCCCCGAGGGACTCCACGGCGCGGAGGCAGCCGCGTTTGTGGACCTCGTCCTGACCCGCTGGCAAGACGGACCGCTCGACATGGGCAATTACTACGCCTTTGGTCTCGACACGTGGGGGTTGATCGACAATTTTGGCAAGCTTCGTCCGACCTACTACGCGTTCCTCCTCTTCGGCGAGCAGATTTCACAGGCTCCCAACCGCGTCGAAACGAGGGATCCAGGCGCGCATGTGTCGCTTCTCGGTTCCGTCGACGAGATGGGCGCCGCTAAACGTCTACTTGTCTCGTATTACAAGCAGAATAATCCCGCGCCGATTAATATCGCGCTACGGGGCGTTCCGGCGGAAGGTGAAGCGGAAGTCGTCCAAATCGATTACGATTCCGACTATAAAACGACAAAAGTCAAATATTCAAATGGAATTCTGACGCTTAATCCGCAGAAATCCTCCGTTTTCCTCGTTCGTTTTTGAACTTAATCTGTGCAAAATGGCGTCCTGCGCCTGTAAATAATTGGACAAATAAGGAACATAACGTGAAAGTTCATTTTGAAATAATCCGAGGTCGTTTCGGGCGTTCCTTCGCGCTTTTCACCGCATTCCTCATCCTCGCGGTCTGCCCTATTCGCCCGACATTCGGAGCCGACCAAAAAAAAGCTTCCGGCGATCTCTCCACCATTTTTAAATTCACCGAGGGCTTTTCCAACCTCATGAAGTCTCCTAAAGAGGAAGGGACGAACAAAGAGGACGTTCCGGAACCTGAAACCAACGTCCCCAACGTCTCGGGGTTGCCAATTCCCCCAAACGCGGGAGTTGTTCTTCAGCTTTCTTCTCTGAAAGCGCTGGACCGAGCGATCGGAGAGTTCTCCGCTCAGACGGGAGGAGATCGTTTCAGCGTTCTCACGGCTCTTCGTCTTACGGCGTACCGTAGCGCGCTGAACTGCGTCAATGCGAACAGTCCCGTCGCCGCCGTCGTTTTTTGCGACACGGTTCCGCCGAAAATCGCCGTCGTATTGCCCGTCGCGAGCAAACATTTCTCAACCTTCGTTTCATCCGTCGCTAAAGCGTCGAAGTCGGAGAAGCCAAACTTCGACGCCAAAACCCAAAGCGCTCGCTTCACGCTTTCACTGAAAACGTCTCTCGATCTTGTCGCGCGACAAGTTTCTAACGATTACGTCGTCGTAACAAACGCAGAGAACGAATCGTTGCTCCGCGCCTTCGCGACGGCAAACGCAACGACCCGCGTCGTCACGGTTCCTGAAGAACTCAAGTCGCCCGTTGTCACAATCAACGTCGTCGAAAGAGGATTGGCGCAACTCACTAAGCCCGATCGACCTTTCTGGGTTGAAGCGCGGAACCTCCTCGTTGAAATGCAAAAAACGACTCCGGCGCTCGCTAAAATAGATCTCGAGGCCGTTCGTCAGTACGCTGCGGACAGTCTCTTGGGAGTCCGGTATGATCTGACGATAGAC
>CAMZHY010000082.1 GCA_947307005.1 uncultured Planctomycetaceae bacterium | reverse complement strand
TCAAAGAAGAGGTCTGACCGCAAACGGACTCTCTTGTTCAAGAAGCTGTGGAAGGACTTTGTCCCGGCTCTTCTACAGCTTCTTTTACTTTTTCCTCAAAATAACAAGGCGACGACTTGCGCGCACGCTTCTTTATGACAAAATAATGTTGTCTCCACGAGGCGCGCGTTGATCTTTATTTCCGGGGGAGTCGTTAACTTTACACTTAGGGCGTTCGATTCATCAAATTGAGAAAAGAATACGCCGCATAATGAATTGCGACCTATCCGTTCACTTTTCGAACGGGATTGAAGTCCAATTCATCAGCGTCTGTTCTTTCCGACGCCCGCCCTTGTTTTTCAGGGCTTCCTGCGAGAAGATCGGCGTTTCGTGGAGGCTTTATTCTTTTTTCAACGCTCGTTTCTACATTGTTTTTCAATCGTCAGTACGGATTGTCTTCGTTTTTGCTCCTTACTTGAGAACCTCGCCGCTAAATAGGGCCTCTGGCGCTTGATAAAAGGTCGCGATATGAGAGAATAAACGAAGACATTTTTCGTTAGCGTGCATTTTGCGCCATTTCCGGCCGAAGGTTTAAATATGACCGTTACCCCTCCCTGCTCTTACCTCTTCGACGATCCCTGTCGCGCTTCCCGTCCGACCTTTGAGTATTCCGAACCTCTTCCGATGTCCGTCGACGAAGTTAAAAAACGCGGCTGGAATCAAGTTGACGTCGTCTTTATAACAGGCGACGCATACGTCGATTCTCCGAGCTTCGCTAACGGTCTCCTCGCTAGGCTTTTAGAAGCCGACGGTTTTTCCGTCGCCATTTTGAGTCAGCCAAATTGGAACTCTGTCGAAGATTTCCGTCGATTTGGTCCTCCGAGGCTCGCGTTCTGTGTTAGCGCGGGCAATATGGATTCGATGCTCAACCACTATACGGCGAGTCGTAAAGTGCGTAACGATGATTCCTACACGCCAGGAGGCAGAATTGGACGTCGTCCGGATCGCGCGACCTTGGCGTACTGTCAACGCGCGCGCGAAGCGTTTCCCGGCGTTCCTATCTTAACGGGTGGAGTGGAAGCAAGTTTACGACGCATCGCGCATTATGATTATTGGAGCGATCGTGTCCGGCGTTCAATACTCCTCGACGCAAAAGCGGATCTTCTCATGTACGGCATGGGGGAACGCGCCATTCTTGAAATTCTCCGTCGTCTTCATGGAGGAGAACCGATTCGTTCGATTCGCGACGTTCGCGGAACTGTGTATCGTCTCGGGAGAAATGAAGATCTTCTTGAAGAATCGGAAACTGTAGTTCACCTTCCAAGTTTTGAGGAAGTTACAGGAACCGATCTCCTTCCCGCTCAGTCGATAGAAATCGGCCGACTTAAACAAGAGCTTGAAGATATAAAAAATAGGATCGCCCATGATCGTGAAACACACGACTTGGACGCGGAACTGAGAACTTCGCTTTACCGTCAGACCGAAGGAATTGAAAAAAAGATCGAGCGTATACGTCAAGAAAGCGTCTCTATTTCGAAGCGGAATTTCTTGAAAATGACGCAAATAGCCTTTGACAACCTTAATCCATTCTGCGCTAAAACACTTTTGCAGGAATGCGCAGATGAAGCCATCGTTGTCAATCCTCCTGCGTACCCTCTGACAGAAAAGGAAATGGACGCCGTCTATGCGTTGCCTTTTACCCGTAAGGCGCACCCTTCGTACAATGAACCAATTCCCGCTGTAAACGTTGTCAGTACGACAGTTCAAACGCATAGAGGATGCTTTGGAGGATGTACGTTCTGCGCAATTACCGCACATCAAGGTAAATTTATTCAGAGTCGTAGCGAAGAAGCAATTCTCGATGAAATTAAGAAGCTTGTCGAATCAATCGGTGGAAATTGCACAATAAGCGATCTCAACGCCCCTACCGCAAACATGTATCGACTCGGCGGTAAAAACACAGATATATGCGTAAAATGCAGGAAGATTTCTTGTCTCTGTCCCCAAATCTGCCAAAATCTAGACGTTGACCAAACAGCTTATACCGAGTTGCTCAAGAGAACCCGCGAAATCAAGCGAGTCAAACAGGTTCTTGTCGCTTCCGGAATTCGTACGGATCTGGCTGTTCTCTCTATCCCTTTCATCGGCGAGCTTGCCGCATATCATACGGGCGGTCATTTGAAAACAGCTCCCGAACATGTCGATAACGACGTGTTGCGAAAGATGAACAAGCCGCCGATTGAAAACCATGAAGAATTTTGTAGGCTCTTTGAAGAAGAATCGTTGAAGGCTGGTAAAGAACAATATACTGTTCCCTATCTTATTTCTAGCTTTCCCGGATCGACGATTAAATCGATGGTCGACGTCGCCCTCTATCTGAAGGAACGAAATATTCAGCCGGAGCAGGTTCAAGACTTTATTCCAGCCCCTTTCCAGCTCGCCACGTGCGCATACTATACCGGAATAGATCCAATCACGGAAGAAGAGGTTCACGTCCCCAAATCCCTGCACGAACGCCGCCTTCAACGCGCTTTGCTTTTCTATTACAATCCGGCTTTTTACGAAGACGTTAAAAGCGCTCTTAAAGAGGCGGGCCGCGAAGATCTAATCGGAACCGATCCGACATGTCTCATTCCCCCCTACCTTCCTAAATCATTTACCTTACGTCGAGCGTCGAGAACGAAGTTCCTTAAGCGTCAAACAGAAAAAGAAAAAGAGGCGAAAGAAAGACGGCGAATCGAGCTTAAGGCGAACGCTCAGGAAAAAGAATCTTGGGGAAAACGCGAAAGGCGCGAGCGTCCCAACGGCGAAACGAGCGGGTATCGATCGGGCGCCAGAACCTACGGACAAGGGGGGAGCGCGTCAACCTTGTCCCAAGGAGACGGAAACCGTCGAAAAAGGTTTTCAAACGAAAAGAAACGCGAAAGTCGCGTTGGAGAATCTCATGATTCTGGAGACGGCGAGTTTCGTCGATCCAACGCTGGGTTCCAGCGTCGTGGCGAAGGAGACAAAAAGCGAAGTTTCAATAACCGAGATTTCGAAAAAGGTCGCGGTGGTTTTCAACGCAACAGCGGCGGAAACAGCGGTCGCCCCAGCAACAAAGGCGGCAACCACAGACGTCAATTCAAAAAAGGCGGCAAAGGCGGCGGTTTTAATCGCGACGATAGATCAGGCGGTCGACAATCCTGACCCAAACTCATAACGACGCGAGGTTGGGAAAAGTCGGATAGAAACTCTCTAAAACGTTCGAGTCCCGCCTCGATCGAAATTGTTAAAAAGCAAAACGTCATCAGCAAGAACTGGATTTCTTGTAGTTGATCTGTTATATTCGATGGAAGTTCGCGTCGGAGTCGACGCGTCGTTGAGGTTTTCTGTTTTGCGAGCGTCGTTCGTTGTTTCGACAGCGCGACCAAATAAAAAGAGAGGTCGTCCTTTGCGTAATTCGTTTGTTTTTTTAGGTTTCGTTCTTTCCGTCGACGTTGTTGGCAGCATTCTCTTCGTCAGTTCCAACGCGTATGCAAAAGACCCCGTTAAAATCATTTACGACACCGATATGGGGAATGATATCGACGACGTTTTCGCTTTGACCATGCTTAATAATCTGGAAAAGCGAGGCGAAGTCGATTTGTTGGCGATTACCCTTACGAAGGATAATAAACACGCGGCCCCCTACTGCCAGTTTATCAACGTTTTCTACAATAATCCCGACGTTCCAATTGGCGCGGTCAAGGAAAGCGGCGTCACGCCGGAAGACGGTAAGTTTCTTCTTCAGTCTCTCGAGGCAAAAGACGAAGACGGCGCGCTGAAATTCCCGTTTTTCGACTATGCAAACGATAAAACGGAGTATTATGAGGCAACGGCGCTTCTCCGCAAAACCCTCGCCGCTCAAGAAGATGGTTCTGTCGTTATTGCCCAAGTAGGTTTTTCGACGAACCTCGCCCGGCTACTCGACTCTCCCGCCGACGAGTTTTCCCCTCTCAACGGTAAAGAGCTTGCCGCTAAAAAGGTAAAGTATCTCGTTGCGATGGCGGGAAATTTCGTTGATAAACATCAAGAGTACAATATTGTCAACGACGTCCCCGCAGCGCGTAAAGTTTTTGCCGAATGGCCAACTGAAATCTACTGCTCTGGTTTCGAAGTTGGAAGAGAAATAAAAATGACCGGCGTCGCTATGCTCAACGATTACGGTTACGTCAAATATCACCCCGTCAAGGAAGCGTATAACTTTTATCGCGGACTCGATCCTAAAGCCGAACAGTGTACTTGGGATCTAACCACGATTCTTTTTGCGGCTCGCCAAGACCGAGGATATTTCGGTCTCTCCGAGCCTGGCGCAATCGTCGTCGATGAACAAGGTTTCACAAAATTCGTTCCCTCTCCCGACGGCAAAGCGAAAATCTTCAAAGTAAGCCCTGAGCAAATCGTCCGCGTTAGAGAGGCGTTTGAGTGGCTCTGTAGCGAGCGACTCCTTTGAAGTAGATTTTAACGGGAACAGCGTCGACGTCTTCTCGTCCTCTCGTCCTAATAATTCAATCCCGTTGTTTAGAAAGCGGAGCGTCCGAGCGTTCCGCTTTCGCGTTTGGCGTCTACAATACGGTTAAAAAGAGGTTCTCAACTCATGATAAGAAACATTGCTTTATCCGCAATGATAACGTTAACCACGTTCATGTCTCTTTCTTGCGTTCGCAACTCGAACATTGTGCTTGAACCTGACGCCAACGTCGCGTCGACAGTCGTCAAAGAAGGCGATATCCCTACGCCCGAAACCGGCGACGTTTCTCTAGAAACAGCGATAGACGAGTCGGACGAGTTGGGTTTAGAGTCGCGTTATAAAATCTCCGGAGCGATCGACCTATTCGACGGTAAAACCCTCGATGGATGGATGGACGCGGCGGGAGGCGTCCCTAAGGGATGGATTGTCGAAGACGGAACGCTTCGTCTGGTTAATCCAGAGAATGGAAACGATATTATTACCGACCAATCGTTTGACTCTTTCATTTTTACTTTTGAATGGCGTTTTGGGCAATGTTGCAATTCGGGAGTCAAGTATAAGATCGAGAACTCCAACGAAAACGGATGGGTGGGTCCCGAATATCAAATTCAAGACGACGCAAACGTCGAAGACGGCAAGGTGGACGATCGAAGAATCGCCTCTCTCTTCGACGTATTCCCCGCAGTTCCGTCAAGCAAAGCCGACGACTACCCGCCTCCGACAACCGTCGAACCAGTCGGCAATTTTCGGCGAGGAAAAATCATCGTCACCGGTTCTCACGTTGAACATTGGCTTGACGATGAACGCGTTTTGAGCTTTGAAATCGGTTCCTCTGAATGGGACGTTGCAAAAAAAGAAAGCAAGTTCAAGAACCAGCGACACTTCGGACTCGTAGAATCTAGTCCTATACTTCTTCAATGTCACGGTTATCCTATCGATTTCCGCAACTTAAAGTTACAGTGTCTCAGTCCAATTTCCGATAAATGACGCGTGGCGCGCTTCACAACAATCAAGTCCAAATTTGTGCGTAAGTTCCTTCGGTCTCTGTCGAAAAAAACTAGCGTGCACTCCAAAATTTCATTCGCCCTTCGAGCTTGACAATCTCGCGTTCAAGTTCGCAAAGACGAATTGTGTGTTCCTTTCGGCCAAACGGTTTTCACTTCAAAGTTTGCGAATCGAACGTCAGTCGGCAACCATCCAATAGCATATGCCAGGCTGACTCGTCGTTTGCTCCTTCCCTATTTCGCCGAAAGCTTCAACGACTCTTCTGTGAGTTCATCGCTATCCATACTAATCGCGAAGACGGCCTGTACTTTCCCCCGTTTTGGAAAGGAAAAGTTTGAACGAGGTCAGACTAAAATAACGGCATATGAAAAGGGACTGCCTTGGTTAGTGTTTTTAACTCAAGACCAACGCATCCCAAGGAATCCCTTATGAGCCAAGCCAAGTCCTCGCCTGTCTCCATCGTCCCGACTGTTAGTCTCCAATCGGTTCTTTGCAAACCTTGTCGACGTTATTTTGAGACAATTGATCTGACAGTTTCGTAACAGTCGGTCGTACAACCTCCTTCATTTTCCTCTTAACAGATATTCAAATTCGTTATAGTTCTCAAGAAAAAAGCGCCTAGAAACGATCAACCGTCCCCAAACCTGACAAGGGAGGTCGCGCGATCCGTCGTCCAAACGTTCAGGAACAATACGCATCCTTTGGAGGTGGAAAAGTAGCGTAAAACGCTATCCAAACTGACTCTCTTTCCGCTCCAGGCAAAGTGGACGGCTGATTCTTTCTTTTAATTTCTAAACGCGCTCCGAAAGGTTGTAAAAGCGAAACGTCGACGGAGACCTCCTCGCCGGAAATCTGTTCAAAATCGAATCGGGGAACGCCGACAAACGCTGGATAAAAAGGGATATTAAGAAAGGCGAGTGAAGACTCTCGCTCAAACTCAACGAGCGCTTCGCCTTGGATTATTTCACTGTCGTTATTTCTGGATCGCAACGTTCTCATTAAAAGTTCGTCGTTTTCTTTTACGGATAAGAAATCGGCTAAATCACAATCGCTAATCGGTTCGCTGGACACTCTCGCGGGAGATCGCAGTTCGCTTTCCGAACAAGGCTCCTTAATCAACGAGCGAAAGAACTCTTCCTTACGTCGCGAACAACTCGCAATAATCCAATCGACGACGATAAAAAAGAAAAACGCGGTTAGGGCTAACGTCGCGCGGCCTTGACGGAACAAGACCCCGGTAAAAATTGCGTCCGAAATCCACAACGGCAAAGACGCGATCTGATGAGATTTGACATGGCGACCAATCTCAAGCCATAGAGGGTAAGCGTTCCCAATCTCTGAAATCTCGCGGAAAAGATGCGCGACGGCGGAAAACGCAAGAAGTGTCGAGAAGAAAAATGAGACGTCAAATTCTTTCCCAAGGATCCAGAATAAAAGAAAAGAGATCGCCGCAAATATCCACGACGCCAGCCTGACAAGATAATCTTGAAAGCTCGAAAAACGAACGCGCGGCGGCGTTGATTCACAATCCATTCCCATCGTCGGCGCTTCCTGCGAATACTTAAAACGAAAAGGAGGTAAAGGCTTCTAGAACTAAAATCAAGGAGCCCGCGCGCTTCATACGCGCGGGACTCTCTTTCAGACGACGCATACAATCACGGCGTCTCGGTTAGAAACAGTAGCAAACGACGTCGAGGAAAATAACCCAGAACATCAGGGCTAAAATCAACGCCAGCCCGACATAACTCAGTCCAATTTGAATCTTTTCATTCGGTTTACGTCCGGTTATCGCTTCATACAGCAGAAATACCATATGCCCACCGTCGAGCACTGGAATCGGTAAAAAGTTCACAACCGCAAGATTTGCGCTAATTAGGCAAAGAAACAACAAAAAGACTCCGTCGTTTCTGCCGGCAGCTTCGTAGGCGGTTCCAACAATAAGTCCAGGACCGCCTAAGGCTTTTGCCGAGACGTTCTTGCCAACGTTTTTCAAAAAGACAAAGACCTGAGAAGCCGCTTCAACCGTTTTAGCGACGCCAAAAGAAAAGGCCTCGCCTAGGTTGTCGACTCGTTGATAAACGGCGTCTACCCCAAAGAGAAGACCGCGGCTTTCAACGAAAACCTCGCCTTCCCTTTTGACTTTGGTCTCAATCTTCGACTCCTCGCCGTCGAGACAAGCGACCGTGATCGCGACAGGAGTCCCGTCAGGGAGGTAAGGAAGGACGTCTAACATCCAAGTCGTCGCCGCATAATCATCGGCAGGATTCGTTTCCAACTTGGAGTTGAAACGCCAAGAAACGTCCGCGAACTCGCCCTTCCCCGACTTTGACACACTCTGCCCTGTAAGATTTTTAAAGGTCTCGCGCAACGATTTGGGAGCGTCTTCGCCGGGATTGGCGATCTTTGCATTAAGGCCGACAATCACGCCGCCGAGCGGACTCTTTTCAAAGCTCGCCGTACCGTCCACGCCGGATATGATCGGTTTTACCTGATAAGCGACGCCAAGAGCGTCGCAAACGAGAACGCCACGTCGATCAGTCAGACCGGAATAGGGCGCGACTCTAGGGAGCGTAATTGGAACGTCAACGCGTTGACCTTCGCGAAGAACTGTCAAAAGAATAGTTTGTGAGGAAGAAGACGAGAATCTACTCGAGGTCGACGCGTCGTCGGTCGATTCAAGATCCTTCGACGTCGGCGATTTGCGCGTTTCTTTCCCAGTCATGCTAAAGACGGAATAGGGAAACCAAAGGGGGTCGAGAACAGGGACGTTGTTCACCTCGATAATAACGTCGCCATGGGTCGTAACGGAACCGTCTTCGGCTTCTTCGCGAGCCTTCAAACCAACTTTTTCGGCAACTGATCCCGGCTGAATTTCAACAATTTCGCCCATCGTCAGACGAACGCCAACGTCAGGCGCACGCTCCGGTTCTATCGTGACGGAAATCTTATCCTTCGATTCGTCAACAATGCGCTCGCCTCCTCGTTTTTCAATCGTCGGCGCAAAGACAAATTCAATAGGACGATCAATATAGAGGTCTCTCAAACGCAAATAATCAGCCGGAACCGTCACGGGCTGACCGTTCATGCTCAGCAGTCTCTCGCCTCCCTTTAAAGAACCGAGACGACTCGACGTCTCGACGTTGCGCGCTAAATCAAAGGAGAGCGCGTAAGGAGTTTGGTCGTCCGTTTCAGCAAGATCAAGGGAAGGAGACGGCCCCACGCCAATCATCGGGGTCAACGCGCCTTTTTCCATTTTGGGAGTCACTCTTATAGTTCGCGGCTCCAACTCGCCGGGACGCGCTACTTTGAGTTCAAGCTCCTTTCGATCCATACAAGCGACAAGGATCGATGAAAAAATGGGCTTCTCGTTATCGCCAATTGCAACTATCTCGTCGCCCGCTTCAATCCCCGCGAGCCACGCGGGACTTCCCGGCGCGACAAAACCGATCTTCGCCGACGTCTCAGGCGTTCCTAAGAGGGCGGCGCCCGCGGCGCAAATGACCGCAAAGATCACATTCATCACGACGCCGGCGGAGATTATCGCCATACGCTGAAAAACGTTTTTGGAAAGATAACTATCCGGCGCGTAGAGTTGTTTCTCGAGTTCTTTGATTTCCTCGCCGCGTCGTTTCTTTTCAACTTCGCTCAGTTTACCGTCTTTGTCGGCGCTTTCCGCCTTAGCTCGATCAATTTCCGCCTGAATTCCGCCAGGATTGTCTTCTTGACCAAACATCTTAACGTAGCCGCCCAGCGGAAGCCAACCAAGTCCATACTCCGTATCGCCGTGTTTGAAACTAAAAAACTTAAAACCGTAAGCGTCGAACCAAATATAGAACTTATCGCAACGAACCCCGCACATCCGAGCAACGATAAAGTGCCCAAACTCATGAACGATAACGAGCATATTGACGCCCAACACAACGAGGACGACTCGCCAAACGATCGAAAGAAAATTCGCCCAAGAGGAACCGTCCCCCGCGACGCCAAAGAGTTGCGCCGTCATGATATCCATTTTTCAGTCTCCTTTCGCGCCCAAGAGTCAAGTTCAAAGATTTTATCCAAAGAAGGCGACGCGTCAAAGTTGTGCGAATCCAAAATCCGACGACATAGCGCTGGAATTCGATCGAAAGTCAACCGGTCGCGTCGGAAGGCGTCGACGGCGACTTCGTTTGAGGCGTTCAACACCACGCCTGCCGAACCTCCCGCCTTCGCAACTTCAAAACCAAGCTCAAGCGCGGGAAAGCGTTCAAAATCAGGAGGTTCAAAATCCAATCTCAATGATTGACCCCAATTAAATTTGTTTGTCGGACATGGACGTCGTTCAGTCTCATAGAGCGCATACTGGATCGGAAGTCTCATGTCGGGGGGGCTCATCTGAGCAATAACGGCGCCGTCGACAAATTCGACCATCGAATGAACTATCGATTGTGGATGTATCAAAACTTGGATTCTCTCCGCGTCGAGGCCGAAGAGCCAACGCGCTTCAATGATTTCGAGCGCCTTGTTCATCATTGTTGCCGAATCAATCGTAATCTTTGCGCCCATGTTCCACGTTGGGTGACGTAAAGCGTCCTTAACGGTAACTTGTTTCAAATCGCGTGAAGAAAGTCTCAGGAAAGGACCGCCGCTTGCAGTAAGAATCAAACGCTTTACGTCATGTGAAACAATACGGGGAAAATTGGGCGCGACGCGCCGAGATGACAAACACTGATAAATGGCGCTATGTTCGCTATCGACGGGAAGTAATTTGCCACCGCGCTTTTCTAGAGCCTCTGTTATGAGGGAACCTCCTGCGACAAGGACCTCTTTATTCGCCAAAGCGAGCGTCTTACCGGCGTCAATTGCGCTCCATGCAGAACGCAAACCTGCAACGCCGACAATAGAGAGAAGAACGACGTCAATCTCGGGACGACGAACGACGGCGTCTAACGCATCTGCCCCATAAAGAACTTCAATTCCGCTAGCAAGATCGCTCAAAGGGGTCCTATCTGCGTGTATATCGTTGATTACGACAACGTCTGGCTTGAAATAATTCGCTAACTCAACTAACTTCTTAACAGATTTATTGGCCGCCAGAACTCCGACCCGCAATTGACCACAAGACGCGTCGATCACGTCCAATGCGCTCGAACCAATGCTGCCCGTCGCGCCAATCACGGTAATGGCGCGAGGTCCAGACGTAGAGGTCTTTGTTCCAGATTCAAAGGAGTTATTGCAGGGCGTCATTTTTACGCTGGAAAACAGCCAACAATCTTCGGAATAAGCGGTAAACGGAGGTAAGGATTAAAAGCAACCGCCTACGGTAAAAGTCACGCCATTATATGGCGTCGGTCCCGTTT
>CAMZHY010000081.1 GCA_947307005.1 uncultured Planctomycetaceae bacterium | reverse complement strand
GGCGGCGAGGGCGCTGCGCGAGAGAGCCGCGCGTCGTCGTTTCAAAGAGGGCGAGCTTCTGAAGAGAAAGAGACGCATTGAGACGCTGGCGGTTGAAGCGCGAGAACGCTACGACGATCTTGAGACGGCTGCGGAAGAGGCGCTTGGTCGCGGCGATCTCCGTTCCGCGCTCATCTTTTTCTTCAGTTGGATTCTCGTCGAGATGGACAAGCGCGACGCCGTGGTTCTCGACAAAGGTAAAACGAATCTGGAGTACTGGCGAGAGCTTGAGGGAAGGCCGCGTTTGCGCGATATTTATCATAACGTCATGAAAAGGTTTGAACGCGTCTATTTTGGCGGTTTTTCGATTTCGCGCCAAGAGTTTGACAAGGCGTGGAGCCTTCGCGGACCTTTCTCCGAGATCATGCGTGAGGAAGACGAGCGCAAACGTCGACTTGAACAAGAACGAGAAGAGGCGTTTCGTCGCGAAGCCGAAAGAAACTGGCGCGGTCCCAAGACTATGTCGATTCTTTTATCGGCGCTTGCGTTTTTCCTAGTTGTTTCCGGATGCTCAAATCGGAATTGGGAAGACCGCTACGCGCGCGCGGGCGCGAATCCCCCGTCGCCTAAGAGTCTCAACGGTTTTGACGTTTTTTACAAGTATTGTCAGTATCAAAACCGAGGACGCGTGAGAACCCTCGACCGTTGGAGCGAAGATTTCGACGATTGCGACGTTATCGTATGGTTTTGCTCTGGAGACGATTACGGTGGGACCGCGGGAACTTGGATCATGACGTCGCCCGTCGAGCCGCGAAGCGCGTTCGGTTCCGACAAGATTGTCGTCAACGACGTGAATCGACGCGATTCCGTCGAAGAAGAAACCTCTCGGCGCGGGGCGGCGCGCTCAAAGGCTTGGCTCGCTATGATCGATAAATACGCGACCGCAACTGACGACGACTGGACCAATTTTTTAATTCCGTGGTCAAATAGACTCTTTCATCACGCGACTTACGATCCCTTTGAGTTCGATTTATTTCCTTACGGACGCGCTCGTGAGGTTGATTTGCCTTCGCAAGACGAGATCAGGAAGAAAAAGAGTTCGAGGGATCGCGTATGCGAATGGCTCGAGGCGAAGCCCGGTCGAAAATGCGTCGTCGTCCTGACCGATTACAATAGCGTATGGGACTATTGGCGAGCGTCGCGCCGCGAGGTTGAACGAATCTACGACGATCCGTTGAAAAGCGAGTATCTCAAAGAGTGCGATAAGCGGTTGGAAGGAATGACGGATCGTCCCTTTTATGCGTCTTCTCCATATCGCAAAACGCCGCAAGATTTTGCCAAAGAGTCAAGGGCGAAGATGAAATTGCGTTCAGAAGAAGCGGATAAAATTAAACTTCTTTTGTCGAAGTTAGGAGAAACTTCCAACGAAGGCGAGACAGTCGAAAGGGTTCTCGAACTTCGAGAAAAGCGGAATAAGGAACGATGGCGAAAATCGATCGCAGGAGGAAACGACGAAGAAGAGAACGACGATGAAGAGAATGGGGAAATTGTTTTTGACGACGATTTTACGATAGACGGCGTTTCGCAGCCTTTGACCGAATTTGGCGAGATTTTTTTTAGTCGCGGAGACTTCGAAAGCTTCGGCGTTGACTTTGGCGACTTTTGGGAATCGGGCGTCGCGGAGGACGAGCCCGAACTTTGGTTCCGTCAATATTACGTCGAGACCTCGTCTTTTACGGAACCTGAATCGGCGCGGTTTTCCGGCGAGTCTTCGTGGACGTCGCAACTTCCGGAGACGGCGCCTCTTCGCGAACGCGTCAAACTTGTTCCCAGCGAAGGAACGGAAACGCTGTTGGCGCTCGGCGATTTTCCGCTCGTCTGCCGTCGAAAGGTCGGCGACAGCGAGGCGATTCTGACGAACTCGACGTCGTTTCTTTCGAACTATGGACTTATCGACCCGACAAACCGCGTCATAGCGAGCCGTCTCGAGCGCGAGTTTCCTCAGGAGGCCGAGATTGGCTTCTTGGTTTCCGACTCGTTCTATCACGTTCCCCGCGCGACTAGGACTTCAAGGTATCGGCATGAGAAGCCGGAAGGGCGATTCACGCTGACGCAGGCGTCGCCGTTTACGATTTTTGTGTGGCACGCCTTCGTTTTGGCGATTATCGCAGGGTTCTGCGCTTGGCCGATCTTTGGACGCGCCCGGCGCGTCGCTCGGGATGAAACGAGCGACTTTGGTCTGCACGTCGACGCGACGGCGCGACTGCTCCGCAACGCCGATTCCGTTTCTTGGACTCGAGAACAGATCGACGCGTGCCGTAAGTTTAGAAAGCGCGAACGGCCATGGGGTTCGTCTCAATCGACGGAGTCCGACGACGAGAACAACTCGACCCCATCGAAATCCGAATAAGCGCTTTTCAAAGTTCTCCAGTTTGCTCGGAGGGCTTGTCAAGATCGAGAGAACGGTCAGAATAAACGGAGTTAGTCGTAGTTAACGACGTCGATCAACGAGGTTTTTGCGTGGAAGAAGAACGACCTTTCAGACCGTTGCTTTCGTACTCAAAGGACGAGCTTGCCGAATTATTTCGCGAGTTGGGACTCCCAGCGTATCGCGTCGGTCAAGTTCGTCGCTGGATTTTCTCGCGGAAGACGGCGCGTTTTTCACAAATGACCGACTTGTCGAAGGAAACGCGAGCGACGCTAACGCGTCTTTTCTCGCGTCCCGAGGCGCGTTCGCCGGAACCTAAACCTCTTCTTATCCGGGACGACTTTCAAACGATCTCGGAGCCTGACGATTTCGACGCGGAGGATTCGGCGTTAGAAGGGCGCCTTGTCGCGAGGTCGATTTCTTCCGACGGGTCGGAAAAACTTCTTATCGAATGGCGCGACGGTCGTCGCGTCGAGTGCGCGCTTCTTCGCGACGATCGGGATCATCGAACGGCATGCGTGAGCGTTCAGGTTGGTTGCGCGATGGGCTGCGCTTTTTGCGCGAGCGGACTCGGCGGCTTCGTCCGTAATCTGACGACGAGCGAGATTCTCGAGGAACTACTTCGCCTCAACGCGCTAACGGAGAAAGACGAGCGATTAACGCATATCGTTGTGATGGGCACAGGCGAACCGACGTTGAACCTCGACGCGCTCCTGCCCGCGCTTGAAGTAGCGACGTCGTCGGACGGTCTCGACGTCGCCAACCGCCGCGTGACGATTTCAACAGTCGGAATACCCGCCGGGATTCGTCGACTCACCGACGCGAAGGTGCCCTATAAACTCGCCGTGTCGCTGCACGCTCCGAACGATCGGATTCGCGATCAGATTATGCCTCAAAACCGCGTCCATCCGATCGCCGAGACGCTCGCGGCGGCGGACGCCTTTTTTCACGAGACGGGGCGACGTGTGACGTTCGAATATATTCTTCTCGACGGGATTAACTCGTCGACCGAGAACGCTTACGAACTTGCGCGACTTCTGAGAAACAAAACGGCGATCGTGAATGCGATCCCGTATAATCCATCTCCGGAATTTTCTTTTCGAACCCCTTCAAACGCGGCGATACGGCGTTTTGTCGCGGCGTTGGAGGAGTCGGGGATTCAAGTAAAAGTTCGTTTCAAAAAGGGCGATCGAATTAACGCGGCGTGCGGGCAGCTACGGTGGAGTTTACGCGATCGTTGACGCTTTTTCTTGAGTAAGAATCTTACGCTCGTTGGGCGCTGTTTGGAGGCTTGAAATGCGGATCGAAGTTTTTGAAAACGGCGCCCTTTTTCGCGTCTGGACTCCCGCGAAAATCAATCTTTTCTTTGAAATTCTAGGAAAAAGACCCGACGGATATCACGACGTAGAGACGCTTGTCGCGCCAATTAGTCTCTACGACAGGCTCGATTGTTATTTTTTCGAATCGGACGAGCCTGAAATTACGCTTGAGTGTTTAGACGCGGACGGACTCCCGCGATCGGACGTTCCAACAGACGGTTCCAATCTCGTTGCTAAGGCATATCGCGTCTATTGCGAGGAAATGAAGAAGAACTTTTCCTACGATAAGTTTCCAAAGGTTCATGTCAAAATTTTTAAACAAATTCCAACAAAAGCGGGATTAGGGGGGGGATCAAGCGACGCCGCAGGGCTACTTTCGGTGTTAAAGCACAGGGGTGAAGTCCGAGTTCCGCTTGATCTACTTTTCGAGGCGGCAGGACGTCTCGGTAGCGACGTTCCGCTTTTTCTCGAGGAGGGGGCCTCCGTGGGGCGTGGTAGAGGCGAGCGCGTCGAATCCTTTGAACTTCCAAAGATGTGGGCGACGGTCGTCAAGCCTTCTTTTGGACTTTCCACCTCGGAAGTATACCGTCAATATTCGACGGCGATTCGAGCGCCTAAACGATCGCTTGACGACGTTTTGGGTTTGGTCCTGCGATACGACGGCGATTGTTTTGCGGAGTTTATGGCGGGGCAAATTTTTAACCGTCTTGAAGAAGCCGCCTCCCATTTATGGGACGGGGTTCAGCTTTGGAAATCGACGTTGAGTTCTTTTCCTGAGACGCTTGCCGCGCAAATGTCGGGGAGTGGGACTGCTTTTTTTGCGCTCTGCTCCTGCGAAGAAAACGCAAGGCGGGTTGCGGACGCTGTTCGTAACTTGCGATTTCATGACTCTGCCGGACGTTTCGTCGGGGACGTTTTTGTCGTTCGAACCCTATGAATGACGCCTAAACACTTTGACGACGAGGCGTCTTGTTTTGATGAGGAATTAGCACAAGACGTCGTCTCTGCGCGAAAAATGAAAATAACTGACGTCAGAATTAAGCTGGTCGGAGGCGACCTAGGTCGAAGTCGCCTTCGAGCTTTTTGCACCCTGATTTTTGACAACGCTTTCGTTGCGACGGACTTGAAAATTCTCGAAGGCGATCAAGGGTATTTTGTGGCGATGCCAAGTCGCAAAATAACGTTTCACTGCCCTTGCTGTCGTCATAAGGTAATCGTCGGATCAAATTACTGCAGTTCATGCGGCGAGAGCGTCTCCAACACGGAAGTGGCGCGTATGCTCGCTGGGTTGAATCCAAGCAAGCTTTTTGTCGATATTGTTCATCCGATCAACGCTGCAAGTCGCGAGTATATCCACAACACGGTTGTGGAAGCGTACCGTCGGGAGCTTGAACGGTCTGTTCAGCCTGGTTACGTTTCGAATTACGACGATATGTTTGTCGACGATCTGTAATACTGGCGGCTTAGTTCTATCGTTTCACTAGTCGCTCTTTGACGGCAGCCGACGACGCGTTTCTGCGGCTGCCGAGGGCGCGGCGTGTTGGAATGCGTTTTTCTCCGACTGCCAATTTGACGCCGAGACAAGCGCGGTTGGCAAACTCTTTTGAAAATATTTCTCTTGTTTGACTGAATTCTCTGTTTTGACTTGTTGAAAAAATGATAATATCTTTTGAGTTTTTAAATGAATAACAGGAATGTTGCGAAAAAAGGAGGCGCGAAAAGCTTTGGCGTCGGATTTGCATATTGTCGTTCGAACGTTTGAAGCGCGATAAAACGTCAGGCGTTCATCGCGAAAATTTTGATATTCAAAAATGGCTTACGCCCCGCGACGCGTCGCGCGTCGGTCTAGCGTTGACGACAAGTTGACGCCTCGACGCTTGGGCACGGCCTGCAACATTTTACATAAGGAGATTTCCGCAGTGGCAAAGAAAACGTCGTTTGACGACGCCGCTCGCAGTCCTATTGCCGAGGGCGTCAAAAAGTTATCTCGCGCCGTTAAGAGCACGCTGGGACCTCGTGGGCGGAACGTTGTTTTGGATAAAGGATGGGGCGCTCCCAAAGTTACAAAAGACGGAGTGACTGTCGCCGAAGACATTGTTCTTGACGATCCAGAGGAAAATCTTGGCGCCGCCCTTGTTAAACAGGCTGCTTCGAAGACGAATCAAACCGCTGGCGACGGCACTACGACCGCTACAGTTCTTGCTGAATCGATTTTCTTAGAAGGGCTGAAAATGGTTGCCGCTGGCGCTGATCCAATGGCGCTTTCTCGCGGTATTCAGAAGGCTGCGGGAGTCGTTGGCGAATATGTTGACAAACTTGCCACGCCAGTGAACGACAAGAGTCGTAAAGAAATTGCGCAAGTCGCGTCGATCGCCGGCAATAACGATTCGACGATTGGTCAGATACTTGCCGACGCGTTTCTTAAGGTTGGTAAGAACGGCGTGATTACGATTGACGAGGGTAAATCGTTTGAAACGTATGTCGACGTCGTCGAGGGCATGCAGTTTGATCGCGGTTACTTGTCGCCGAATTTCGTGACTAATGTCGACGACCAAAAGGTAGAATTTGACGATCCGCTTATTCTTGTCTTTGAAGATAAGATTTCTAACGCCAAATCTCTTATTCCGCTTCTTGAAGCGATTAACAAACAGAGTCGTCCGCTTTTCATCGTAGCGGAAGACGTTGAAGGCGAAGCGCTTGCCACCCTTGTCGTCAACAAGCTTCGCGGCGTGCTTCAAGTTTGCGCGGTGAAGGCTCCCGGTTATGGCGAACGTCGGAAGGCGATGCTTGGCGATATCGCGGTGCTTACCGGCGCGACCGCCGTTTACAAGGATCTTGGCGTTCAGCTCGACTCCGTGCAGGTCCGCGACCTCGGTCGCGCCAAGAAAATTATCGTCACGAGCGATTCTACGACGATTGTCGGCGGCGCGGGGCGTAAGGAAGACGTTGAGGCCCGAGTCAATCAGATTCGCGCTGAGATCGAAACGACGACGAGTTCCTACGATAAAGAAAAGTTGCAAGAACGTTTGGCGAAACTCGCGGGCGGCGTCGCTCGCATCAACGTGGGCGCTGCGACCGAGTCCGAACTCAAGGAACGCAAGTACTTGTATGAAGACGCTCAAGCTGCGACAAAAGCAGCTCTTGAGGAAGGCGTCGTTCCTGGCGGCGGGGTCGCGCTTCTTCGCGCCGCCGACGCGTTGACTAAAGTCAAGGACGCTTCGGGCGACGAAGTTTACGGCGTTCAGATCGTTAAGAAAGCGCTCGAGGCGCCGATTCGAGAAATCGCGAAAAACGCAGGCGTAGAAGGTTCTGTCGTAGTGAATCGCGTTCGTAAGATGGAAGGTAAAAACGACGGTTACGACGCCGATAAAGACGTCTATTGCGACCTTATCGAAGCCGGCGTCATCGATCCTGCGAAGGTCGTGCGCACCGCGTTACAGAACGCCGCGAGCGTCGCCGCGCTGTTGTTGACGACTTCGTGCCTTCTCACGGAGATTCCTAAGGAAGAAAAGACCCCCGCGCCTGATCCGAACGCGATGGGCGGCATGGGAGGGATGGGAGGATTCTGATCCTCGTCCCGCGCGTCTCCGTTTTACGTCGCGCGTTTGAGTTGAAGCGCGCGCTTAGTTTCAGATTACAACGAAATCGATTATATTGAAAGGGTTTACAATGACCGCGAAGAAAAACCTTAACCTTAAGCCTCTGGAAGACCGTCTTGTTGTTAAACCTCTTGAGGCTGAAGAAAAGACTGCCGGCGGCATCCTTCTTCCCGATAGCGCAAAAGAAAAGCCGCAGCGCGGCGTTGTTGTCGCCGCTGGAGCGGGACGTCTTCTCGACAATGGAAAACGCGCCGAGATGAACGTCGCCGTCGACGACGAGGTTATCTATGGCAAGTATTCTGGCTCCGACGTTGAAGTCGACGGCGAGCAGTATAAGATTCTGCGTGAAAGCGACATTCTCGCCAAGGTCGTCAAGACCGCGTGAATTAGTTGACACGCTTTTTACCGTGTCTTTCAGAACGAAAACAGGGCGCGACCTAGCGCGGAACGCGCTGGGTCTTCGCCCAGAGAATAAGGATAGTTTTTATGTCAAAGCAACTAATCTTCGACGACGCGGCGCGGCGTAAGATGCTTGACGGCGTCAATAAGTTGGCCGACGTGGTCGCGGTGACGCTTGGTCCGACCGGTCGTAACGTCGTTTTGAGCAAAGCCTACGGCGGTCCCAAGGTTACCAAAGACGGCGTGACCGTCAGTAAAGAAGTCGAGTTGGAAGATCCGTTTGAAAATATGGGCGCCAAGCTGGTAAACGAAGTCGCTTCCAAGACGAACGACGTTGTCGGCGATGGAACCACGACCGCGACCGTGTTGGCGCGCGCGATCTATAAAGAAGGGCTTCGCAACGTCACGGCTGGCAGCAATCCGACTGCGATTCGTCGCGGAATCGACAAGGCGACCAACGCGGCGATTGGCAAACTTCAAGAGATGGCGAAAAAGGTCACGACGAAGGAAGAAATTGCCAACGTCGGCGCAATCAGCGCTAATAACGACCGCGAAATTGGCGAGCTTCTCGCGGACGCGATGGAAGCCGTGGGCAACGACGGCGTTATCACGGTTGAAGAGGGTAAAACCTCTGAAACAAGCTACGAAGTCGTCGAGGGTATGCAGTTTGACAAGGGGTATCTCTCGCCGTACTTCATCAACGACGTCGCCGAGATGCAGTGCAAATTGGAAAACGCCTACATCCTCATTCATGAGAAGAAAATTTCGAACATTCGCGATTTGATTCCGCTTCTTGAAAAAGTGGCGCAAAAGGGCAAGCAACTTCTTATCATTGCGGAAGACATTGACACGGAAGTTCTTACGATGCTTGTCGTGAATAAGCTTCGCGGCGTTCTTGACCTTGCGGCTGTTAAGGCTCCCGGTTTCGGCGATCGCCGCAAAGCGATGCTTCAGGATATCGCGATTCTCACTGGAGCTGAGGTCATCAGCGAAGATCTTGGCATTAAGCTTGAGAATGTCGATCTCAGTCAACTGGGCCAGGCGAAACAGATTACAATCGATAAGGATTCGACGACGATTATCGACGGCGCCGGCAAGAAAGCGGACGTCAAGTCGCGTACGGATCTTCTTCGCCGCATGATTGCGGAGAGCGAGAGCGATTACGACCGCGAGAAATATCAGGAACGTCTTGCTAAACTCAGCGGAGGCGTCGCGATTATTAAGGTTGGCGCGCATACCGAGGCGGAGATGAAGCAGAAAAAGGACCGTGTCGACGACGCGCTTCATGCGACGCGAGCCGCCGCGCTCGAGGGCGTCCTTCCGGGCGGCGGGGTCGCGCTCCTTCGTTGCCGCGAGACCGTTGATAAGGTTCGCGCTAACGTTCGCGGCGACGAAAAGATTGGCGTCGATATTCTTTCTCGCGCTCTTTCCGCTCCTCTAAAGCAGATTGTCGACAACAGCGGCGCCGACGGCGACGTTGTGGTCGACGAAGTCGCCTCGAAAGAAGAGTCCATCGGCTACGACGCTTCGACGGGCCAATACGTTGATATGTACGAGGCCGGCGTTATCGATCCGTTGCAAGTTGTGCGCGCGGCGTTGTCTCACGCCGCGAGCGTCGCCGGTCTCATGCTGACGACCGAAACGCTTGTGACCGACGTTAAAAAGGACGTCGAGGTCGCCGACGCGATTCGCTGATCGCTAACAGACCTTAGTTGAGGTTGCGATTGATCGGCGCGTTTTTTCATGCGCGATTGCGGTTTGAAAGAACGCGCCGTTTTTGACAGGCGTCGAGCGAAGGCGCGACGTTCGTCTTTTGAGCGGCTTTTCGAAAGCGCGCTTATTACTCGTAACGACGTCGCTTGGGCGGCGTTGGTTGGAATCTGTTTGTCGCCTGCGAAAGTTGCGGCGACGTGACGGTCGGAACGTTGTTCCGACCTGCGGAAGGCGTTATTGATGGCCGAAGAAGAAGTCGACTATTACGAGTTGTTGGGAATTGATCGTTCCGCGTCTTCGGACGAAATTAAATCGGCGTATCGCAAGGCCGCGTTGAAATATCATCCCGATCGCAATCCGGGTGATAAAGAAGCTGAGGCGCGTTTTAAACTCTGCGCCGAGGCGTTTGAAGTTTTAAACGATCCAGATAAGAAAGATATCTACGATCGTTACGGACGCGCTGGACTCGAACGGAACGGGGGCGTCGGCGGTTTTCAAGACGTCGGCGATATTTTCGGCATGTTCGGCGACGTCTTTGGCGAGTCTATTTTTAATTTCTTTGGAGGCGGCGGACGCGGGTCTCGCGTTCAACAAGGGGCCGACGTCCGTTGCGGTTTAACTCTTGACCTGCATGAAGTCGCTAAAGGCGTCACGAAAGAAATTCGGTATCGTCGTCGTGAGGTTTGCCAGACTTGCAACGGTTCAGGCGCTAAGCCTGGCACGAAGCCCGAAACGTGTAAATTTTGCGGCGGTCGCGGTCGTGTTCAGCAGTCGACGGGGGTTTTTTCCATCCAAACGACCTGTCCTAAATGCGGCGGTCGCGGGTGCGTTATAGCTGAACCGTGCCCTGAATGTCGAGGTTCCGGCCTTACCTCGCGGGAAGTTGCCCGTGAGATTCGCATACCCGCCGGAGTTGACAGCGGCGTCCGGTTGCGTCTCCAGGGGGAAGGGGATCAGAGTCCGAACGGCGGTCCCGCAGGCGATTGTTACGTCCTGATTCAAGTTAAAAAACATCCGCTCTTCAGTCGCGAAGGTCAGAATTTAATCTGCCAGATTCCGATCGGATACGCCCAGGCCGCGCTCGGAGCGGAGATTGACGCTCCGACGCTGGACGGCGTGGAGAAAATCAAGATTCCCGCAGGGACGCAAAACGGCGATATCGTTCGACTCAAGGGACGGGGGATGCCGACTCCACGGCGTAACGTCGTTGGAGATTTGCTTATTCAGCTCTTCATCGAAGTTCCGAAGAAGATTAAGCCCGAACACGAAAAGATTCTTAGAAAACTCGCCGAATACGAAGGGGATTCAGTTCTTTCAGAACGTCGCTCTTTCGGTTCGACTCTCAAAAAGTTTGTTTCCGAGTTTTTTCCAGAAAAGAAAGGCGTTAAGCCGGAGGATAAGAACGGAGAAAGCCCTGAAAACGACGAGAAAACAA
>CAMZHY010000080.1 GCA_947307005.1 uncultured Planctomycetaceae bacterium | reverse complement strand
TAGGAACGGCAAAATTTTTTACACTTCTATTACTTCTTTATCGCACATTAGCAAAAGCCTACGGGTTCAAGCCGGAGACGAGCGAGTCGGAGATCGTCGCGAAGCTGATGGAAAGATATGAGGAGTTGGTGGAAAAGAATTGAATCGGACGGCGCCGATTGGGTATTTCAGGCGGAACGCGTTCGAGCGGTTTGACTTTCTAGCGAGACTATATACAATGAACGGCGCGGATTGGCAAGAATAGGAGTTACGACAATGGGAACAACGTTATTGCAAATTCCGATTGACGACTCGTTGAGCAGGGAGGCGGCTTTGGTCTTTGAGAATTTGGGTTCAGACACGCCGACGGCGGTGAGATCGTTTCTTCAGCAAGCGGCGGCGGCCAAAAGCGCGTCTTTTACAATGACTCTGCCGCAAGATTCCAATAAGACGGAACAAGGTCGTAAGGCGCTACTCGCAATGAATGAAGTCGCCGAAAAAAACGGCCTCTCCGATATGACGCTGGCCGAGATCAACGCGGAAATCGCCGCCGCTCGTCGAGCGAGAACCTCTGCCGCAGGCGACGGCAAATGAAATTTTATGCGGTCATCGACACGAACGTTATCGTTTCTGCGGCGTTAAAAAACAGTTCTGTTCCTTGGTTGGTTGTCGACGAAGCTCTTTACGGCGACGTTATTCCCGTCGTTAGCGACGAAATCCTTGCCGAATACAAAGAAGTTCTTTCGCGTCCGAAGTTTCAGTTCAGCGACGAGATGGTCGCGTCGTTTTTAGACAATCTGAAAGCTCGCGCCGCGTTCGTTAAGCCCGGCTCTGTAGAGAACGTTTTTCCGAATCCAAGCGACGTCGTTTTCTATGCGGTTCTCATGGAAAAAAGGAAAGAAGACGAAACGCGATTAGTTACTGGTAATCTTCGACATTTTCCGCAGCGTCCTTTCGTCGTAACGCCTAGAGAAATGTTAGACCTCGTGCGGCGCGCGAGAGGCGAACAAGGCGTCGAATAGTTTGTTCCGCCGGAGAATCTGTTCCTGTCAATCAGGCGCTCTCGGACGTCTTCATCAAGCTCCATATCACGGAACATACCGGACGCGGCGTTCCGAGGATCACGGAGGCGTATGGAAAAGAATGCGTCTGTTTTAATGAAAACAGTATTGTCGTAACAGTTCCGTTTGAAAGATTAGGCGCCGAGGTTTATGGGGACGCTGGCGCTAAAAACAGATCGGTCATTCCCCATGATGACAGCCAAAATCCCCAAGTCGAGGGGCAAAATCCCCAAGTCGAAGGGCAAAATCCCCAAGTCGAAGGGCAAAATCCCCAAGTCGAGGGGCAAAATCCCCAAGTCATGGATTCTTTCGAGGATCGAATCTTGGCGTTTTGCACGACGGCAAAAAGCATCATGGAGATAGCGGATTATCTTGGATTTAGGGATAGAAAGTCCGTCAGAAAGCGTCTAATTCCTCTGGTTGACGCGGGAAGAATCGCGCGAACAATTCCAGAAAGCCCAAAGAGCAAACGTCAGAAATATATTACGATTCGCTAGGCATTTTAAGAGAGGTTAGAATCCCATGTTAGAGATCGGAACGAAAGCGCCAGATTTTACGCTGCCGGATCAGAACGGCGTCAACCGTTCCCTGTCCGATTACCGGGGGCGAAAGGTCGTTCTTTACTTCTATCCGAAGGATATGACGTCCGGCTGCACGAAGCAGGCGCGCGGGTTTGCGGAGCTGTATCCGCAATTCGTCGAGCGCGGCGCCGTCGTCGTCGGCGTCAGCAAAGACGGCGTCGCCAGCCATAAGAAATTCGAAGAGAAAAACGGTCTGCCCTTTATCCTTCTTTCCGATCCCGATAAAACCGCGATCCAGCTCTACGACGTCTGGAAAGAGAAGAAAAACTACGGCAAGACGACCATGGGCGTGGTCAGGAGTTCCTACTTGATCGACGAAGACGGCGTGATCGTCAAAGCTTTCGGCGCGGTGAAAGCGGCGGACAACCCCGCGCAGATGCTGGGGGAACTGTGACGGCGGCGAATCCCGACCGCAGTCTCGCGGACCTACGAAACGACCGCGCCGATCGAACGGCGCAACGCTCGCCAAGCGAACGACGTCGGCGAGTTCTTTGAAAAACATATCGTCGGGATTCGAACAGTTTAGATCGTGAACGAGTTTCCCGAGTTCCGTCGCGACGTCCTTATGGGCTCCGTTGACGTAAATAATATGTTCGCCGTCGTTAAAGGGGCGTCCTGATTTAACAATTATTCGCTCGATGAAGTAGATTGGCTCGCCTTCGCCGAGGACGTCGCGTTCCGTTATGAATATAACGTAAGTCTCGGGCAACGCGTCGAAAGGCTGTTCCTTCTTCAACAAGTCGGAGTCCTTGACGCTCGAATGATATCGAGCGCCCGCCGAAGTCGGGGGTTCAAGAGACGTCGCCGCTCACGCGCGGCGACCTAGAGTTCTCGTCCGTTTGAGCTTAAGCGTTGTCGCTTGCGATGAGGCAAAAACTGACAGCAGCGACGTCGCGGCAGAATCTTTACCCGACAAGTTGAGAGGCAAGCTCGCGCACTTTGTCGACGGGAAGCGACGTCAGATAGGCCACACGCTCAAGAGAATATGTTCCGTCTTCAAGCAATTTTAACGCAAACTCAGTTCTGTTGTTTTCGGTATTTTCCGCTACGGCTTCGGTCACGGCGTCATTGATCAATTCTTCGATAATTTGGCTCATTTCTTCTCTCCCTTCTTCCGTCTCTTTATAATGGCGAACGACGTCGGCGAGTTCTTTGAAAAACATATCGTCGGGATTCGAACAGTTTAGATCGTGAACGAGTTTCCCGAGTTCCGTCGCGACGTCCTTATGGGCTCCGTTGACGTAAATAATATGTTCGCCGTCGTTAAAGGGGCGTCCTGATTTAACAATTATTCGCTCGATGAAGTAGATTGGCTCGCCTTCGCCGAGGACGTCGCGTTCCGTGATGAATATAACGTAAGTCTCGGGCAACGCGTCGAAAGGCTGTTCCTTTTTCAACAAGTCGGAGTCCTTGACGCTCGAATGATAGCGGGCTCTTTTTGGACTTGCGCCGACGTTTGTTTTTTGAATTTCAATATCGTATTCAACGCCCTTCTCGTCCGTCGCGTCGATATCAAACCGAACGCTGCGTCCCAGAAGGTTCGTAAACGTCCTCTGGGTTTCAACGCGAACGACGTGCAAGTCGTTACGTTTCATGACAATCCGAAGAACAAACTCCGCCAACTCGGGATAACCGTTGAAGCAGGCGTTCATGAAATCGTCGTCCATGAGCGTGAGTTCCTGGAGCTTCTGGAGATTCTTTTGTCGCTGTTCTTCGTTTGTCATCGTTGCCCTCGAATGGAATTCGACAAACGCCATTATATCCCTCGACGTTCTATTTTTCAATCGCATTCCCCCAATCAATCGCCAGCAAGCCGTCGTAGCGATACGACCGCGCCCGTAGAACGCGGGTTTATTACGAGCCGCGCCGCTCGCGCGCCAGCTCAACGCAGGACTGACGGGGGGCGGCGGTCGTCCCGTTCGGCTTTCTAAAATCGAAAAATCGGCTATCATAGTCGACGGATTGGCTGGGAGCACGGCGTTTTCTAACCGTCTCGGTTCATCCCGCTGAAGAAGCGTCGTAGATTATGGGATTGTTATGGACGAGACGACGTCGTTATATCGCGGTTCTCCGGGCAAGATATTCTTGCAATACGCGGCGCCGCAGGCGCTGGCGCTGCTCGCGAACACGGGCTACGCGATCGTCGACGGGGTTTTCATCGGGGCGCGATTGGGTCCGTCGGCGCTGGCGGCGACGGGGGTCGCGGTTCCGGCGTTTGAACTTCTCATCGCGCTGAGCATGGCGGCGACGGCGGGCGCGGGGGTCGTCGTTTCGACGCGGCTCGCCGAGGGAGATCGCGAGCGCGCCGTTCGGGCGTTCAATACGAGCGTGGCGCTTCAGGGCGCGATCGGGCTGGCGATCGTCGTTTTCAGCAACATCTTTATGGGTTCGCTCGTTCGATTTCTCGGGGCGCCCGACGAGATTCGCGGCGCGACGGCGACGTATCTCCGATATCTTCTCTCCTTTTCGCCGTTCCTTCTCTACGGCTATATGCTCGGCGGACTCGCGCGGAACGACGGCAGACCGGGACTCGCCGCCGCCGCGCTGACGATCGGCTCGGTCGCCAATATTCTGCTCGACTACGTCTTCATGTATCCGCTGAACATGGGAATTGCGGGCGCGGCGCTCGCGTCGGGAATCGGGCCCGTCGTGAGCGTGTTGATTCTACTCCCCCACTTTTTGACCGAAAGAAAGGGCGTCCTGCGTTTTCAAAGAGTTCGCCTCTCCTTTTCCGACGCCGGTCGAATTCTAAAACTTGGCGTTCCGTCGTTCGTTCTCGAGTTCAGCATCGGGACGGTAACGTTCGTGATGAATTATGGAATCGTCCGCTACGGCTACGGGTCGAACGGACTCGCGGTCTATCTGATCGTCGGGTATCTCGCGCTCGTCGTGCTGACGCTTTTTTACGGGATGGCGGAGGGATTGCAGCCGGCGTTCAGTTATCTTTGCGCGTCGGGCGAAAGGAAGAAACTGCGCGCGCTGCTCAACGTGGGGATCGGCGTCTTTCTCGGAACGGGGCTTGTCTCCTATCTGCTGATTCTTTTCTTTTCGATTCATTTCTACCGGATGTTCACGCCGGGCTCCGAGGTTACGGCGATTTTTGCGGCGGAGAAAAGCGCGCCCTATTTCAGCGGCTTCATCTGCGCGGGCCTCAATATTCTCGCGATATCTTACTACCAGGCGACCTCGGCGACGGGGCGCTCGCTTCTCCTGGCGGCGCTTCGCGGGTTCGTTCTGCCCGCCGTTCTTGTCGCGTTTCTCCCCTACGTCTTCGGCGCGGAGCGGTTATGGCTCTGTCATTCGCTCGCGGAAGTCTCAACTTTGGCGATTTTCGTTATAATCGCGTTAGCGCGGCGTTTTTATTGACGTTGACCGTCGGCTTTATTTCGTCTAAAGTGCCGACGGGGGGGCGGATTTTGCGCGCCCCGTAAAAATCGATTTGAAATGAAAGACACGACGATGCGCCATATTGTTTCCCTTTTTAGTTCGTCCAAACGTCGCTCAAACCCGCAAGACGCGGCGAGGCTCGACGTCAGACGGAGCGGTTTCGAACGGCTGGAGGAGCGCGCGCTTCTTTCCGCGACGCCGACGGGGTCGATTCTCGCGGAATATTCCGCGGCGGAAGCGGCCGCGCGGGCGCCCTTTATCGTCAGCGCGACGCCGATCGCGCCGCCTGAAATCGTCGAACTCCCCTCCTCGCTCGCGACGACGGACGCGGCGGTCGACAAGTACGATATCGACTACGACGTTCTGGAGTCCGGCAAGGTGCGCGTTCTCGCGCAGTCGGGCGTGGTTCAGTACGGTTCGGCGAGCTACTGCGCGGTTCCGGACGAGATTTATCTTGAACTTTGGGACAGGGCGGTCGCGCGCTGGGAGGAAGCGATTTCCGTCGGGGTCGCGGACGAAGTCTACCCCTACTCCGTCGACGACGCGACGGTCGAGATCGACGACCTGCTCCTCTATTTCGGGTTCAGCGACGACTATTACTCGAACGCCTCGTCGCTCGGCTCCGCGCTCAACAACGGCTACTATCGCGACGGCGGACTCGGCGTCGCGGCGACGGGAACGATTCTTTTCAACGCGAAATATTTCGTCGCCAACCCCGCGGAAAACGTTCAGAAAGTCTTTTACAACACGGCGCTCCATGAAATCGCGCACGCGCTCGGGTACAACGTCACGCATTTTAACAACCTCGGACTCGTCGATCTGTCGACGGAAACGCCATTCTCGCTCGACGGACTCTTCGCGCCAAACTCGTCGTATTACTACTACATAGGCGAGAACGGAGTCGAACAGTATCTGACGTCGTATCCTAGCGATCTCATCGTGGAAGCGGCGGCGCAGGATCGATTCCTGCTGGAGAGCTACACGCCAAGCGGCACGTTCGGCGCGCACCCGAGCGCCCTTTTGGGCACCTACTACCTCTATCTGAACCAGCGCGACGGCATGACGTACGCAATCTCGCCCAATTTCGAGGCGACGATTACGCCGATGACGCTCGGCGTTCTCGAAGACTTGGGCTATACGGTTAATTACGACGTCGCGGACAGACTCGGAACGCCGACTCCGAAAAAGCCCGAAGCGGAAGCGATCGGCAAGACGGTCGTCCTCAACTGGGAGAAATCGGTCGGGGATCAGTCGAACGCCGCGTCGGGGCCCGCGCGATATCAAATCGAGCGGCTCGCGGATGGGGACGAGGAGTGGACCGTCGTCGCGACCGACGTCGAAGAGACGACCTATTACGACGCGACCGTCGAGGCGGGCCGGGAATACTCGTATCGCGTTCGTTCCAGCTACGTCCGATCGAACGAGGACGTCGGCGTCTTCCGCGCGTCGGCGGGCGACGTGATCTCGTGGGACTCGGACGCGGAGAAGTTCACGGTCTACGCGCTCGTCAACGGCGGCTCCAACTTGGTCTCATGGTCGAGAATCGTCATGTCGACGACCAGTTCGACGTGGACCGTCCCGTCGAGCTACGACGAAACGCTCTTCCACGTCGTCGCCGTCGGTTCGACGCTTTCGTCCACGGATCCTTCGCGGATTACGACGGTCGCCGTCTCGGAGAACGCCGACGAGTACGTTCCGGACGGATACTCCGTCGAAGACTGGAACGCGATCAAACGCTTCCTCGCGCTCGTCGACGACCAAGGGACGACGAACGGCTATAAAGTCGCGGGCGCAAGCTACAGTCCCGACCTACTGCAGAACGTTCCGGGGCTGACGTGGAAAGAAGTCGACGGCGTCGTTCGACTAACGAGAATCGAGAACTGGTCGAACCGCGGACTCGTCGGCGACCTCGATCTCGCCGGGGTTTCGGAGCTTTCGCGCGTCCTCGTAAGCGACAACGCGCTTTCTTCGGTCAATCTCGACGCCCCCGCGCTGACGATTCTGAACGTTTCTGGGAACGATCTCGCGTCCCTCGACGTCTCGAAGCTCGCCGCGCTTGAATCCCTGAACTGCTCCGACGCGGGACTTACGGCGCTCGACGTTTCTAATAATTCGAACCTCGTCTTCCTCGACTGCGGCGACAACCCGATCGCCGACCTTGAACTCGGCGCCAATCCCGCGCTCGCGACGCTCAAGTGCGACGGCGCGCTTCTCGCGACGCTCCGCGTCGACGACGCCGAAGCGCTGCGCTCGATCAATCCGTGGAGCGCGTCGCTGACGGAGGTTTACCTTCCTTCTGGGTTTACGGGGACGGTCGACCTTTCCGACTCCGTCGCGACCTGCTACGAATGGCTCAAATCGGGCGAAAAGATCGGCGAAGAGCCGACGCTGACGTTCGACGGCGCGGACGAGACCGTCGTCGCGACGCTAACCGTCGACGGCGCGCTTCAGACCGTCTACTTCTACGTCGGCGATTCGGAGCCGCCCGCCTCCAACGCCGAGATCTGCTTCATGTTGCAATCCCTGTCGAGCGCCCCGGGCGACTCCTACGACGCCGCGCTCAAGACGCGACGGACGTGGCTCGACGAATGGTCGAATTTCTACGTCGATCTCTGGGCGAACGCGGGACTCGCGCCCGTCGTCTCCGTCGCCGCGACCTTTACGAACGGCGCGTCCTGCTTCGCGCTAACCGACGTTGAAGCGGCGGACGGATATTTGATCGATTATTCGACGAGCGCCAACGCGACCTCCGTCGTCGCCGAAAGAGTCGACGCGGGCGGTTCTCTCGGGTGGACGCTCGTCGCGAGATTGAAATTCGCGCCCGTCGGAGGCCAGGGAATCCCGACCCCCGAAAACGGCGTCCTCGCGCCCGTCGATCCTGAATTCAGCGTCGACCTCGCCTCTCAGAAGGTCAACGGCGAATCCGTCGAAACCGCCTCCGCGCCGAGCCCGAACCTCTATCCGTTCCTCTTCGACGTCGACGAGAGCGGCGTCGTCAACACGAACGACCTAGGCTACTTCCTCAGCTACATCGGTCAAAACGTCGACGAGATCGCCTACCCGAAATACCGTGTTTTCGACGTCGACCATAACGGAATCATCAACACGAACGACCTCGCGTACTTCCTCCAATATCTCGGCGAAAGCGCGGCGGACGGACTCGACTCCGGATATCGAACGGAACCGACGCTCGACGTCGAAAGCGTCGTCCCCGTTCTGGACGGAATCGCGCCGCAAAGCGCGACCGCGGGCGAGACGCTGTCGCTGACCGTCTCCGCGACCGCGCCGACGAACGCCGTCGGAATCGTCTACGGACTCGGCGCCGACGCGCCCGAAGAGATGACGATCGACGCCGTGACGGGCGCCCTCGAATGGGCGATCCCCGCGACGTACTTCGACGCGAGCGCCGCGTCGACGGTCTCCGCGACGGTCGACGTCCCGGTAACCGCGACCGCCGTTCTCGTCGCCGCCGACGGATCTCCCATTCTGGGAGGCGTCGCGGAAACGTCCTTCTCCGTGACGGTCGCGAACCCGAACTACGTCGCGCCGACGCTCGTCTTCAACGAATTGGAAAACGCGACCGCCGTCGTCGGGACGACCTACTCGGCGACGATCGCCGCGACCGCGTCGGCGGACTCCGTCGAGCGCGTCGTCTACGCCGTTGTCGGCGCGTCGCTCCCTGAAGGCATGACGTTCGACGGCGCGACGGGCGCTCTCGTCTGGAATATCCCGCAGGATTACCTCGCGGATTACGTCGATTCGATGGTCTGCCGCCTCACGGTCGAGGCGACGGCGCAGATTCGCGACGAAAACAACGCGTGGCGCGACGTCGCGACAGACTCGAAAACCTACGAGATTACCGTCTACAACCGCGGCTCGGACTCCGTCGTCGCGGCAGCGTCGCAACTCGACGACGCGCTCCTCGAAGAGGAAACGCTCGAGATTCTCGCCGAGAACCTTTTCGTCGAAGGGTAACTCCGCAATTTCTTTCGACGCCCCGTCTATCGCGCGATAGGGAGACGATCGTCGTCTCCCTTTTTTGACGCGGCGACTTACCGAAACCCGTGGAAAAACAGGTCTGGCCGTCGTAACGACGCTATCCTTTAATTCCCTTCAAAAAAAACTCGTGAACTCTCAAATCGTCCCCAATTTCAGGGTGGAACGCCAGCGCCAGTTGGTTTCTATATTGAACTCCGACGACGCGGTCGTCGACGGTCGCGAGGATTTCGACGTCGTCTGAATCCGCGGATTCGACGTAGGGCGCGCGGATGAACGTCATCACGAAGTTCTCGATCCGCCCGACGTTCCCCACGCGCTGAAAGCTCCCGAGCTGCCGCCCGTAGGCGTTTCGTCGCGCCGTGATCGGCAAGGTTCCGAAATGGACGGCGTCGTCGTCCGCGAGGCGCCCGGCGAGGAGAATCAGCCCCGCGCACGTCGCGAGCGTCGGCGTTCCGCTCTCGATCATGTCTTTGAGCGGCTCGAACATTTCCAAATCTTTTAGAAGCTTGCTCTGCGCCGTGCTTTCGCCGCCGGGAAGAACGAGTCCGTCGAAACGCGCCAGATCGTTCTTATTTCTTAGAAGAACGGTCTCCGCGCCGAGCGTCCGCAGCGCGGCGTCATGTTCAGCGAAGGCGCCCTGAACCGCGAGAATCCCGATTTTCACGTTATTTGCCCCGCTCTTCCATAATAAGCTGGATTTCATGCTCGTTGATCCCAACCATCGCTTCGCCGAGATTTTCCGAAATCTTTGCGAGGAGACTGGGATCGTCGTAGTTGGTTACGGCTTGAACGATCGCCGCCGCGCGTTTTGCGGGATCGCCCGATTTAAAGATTCCCGAGCCGACGAAAACGCCTTCCGCGCCAAGTTGCATCATGAGCGCGGCGTCGGCGGGCGTCGCGATTCCGCCCGCCGCGAAGTTGACGACGGGAAGCCTTCTTTCGCGATGAACGCTCCGAATCAGCTCGATCGGCGCTTGGAACTCCTTCGCCGCCTCGTACAGCTCGTCGTCTCGCAGCGCGGCGACTCGCGCGATTTCCGACTGCAACCGCCGAAGATGCCGAACCGCCTGCACGACGTCGCCCGTTCCCGGCTCCCCCTTGGTTCGAATCATCGCTGCGCCTTCTCCGATCCGACGCAGCGCCTCGCCGAGATCTCTCGCGCCGCAGACGAAAGGAACCTCGAACGCGTTTTTATCGATGTGATAGAGGTCGTCGGCGGGGGAAAGAACCTCCGATTCGTCGATATAGTCGATTTCAATCGCCTGCAAAATCTGCGCTTCCGCAAAATGCCCGATGCGACATTTCGCCATCACGGGAATCGAGACCGCGCGCTGAATCTCTTTAATCATCTTTGGATCGCTCATGCGCGCGACGCCCCCGGCGGCCCTTATGTCGGCGGGGATGCGTTCGAGCGCCATAACGGCGCACGCGCCGGCGTCCTCGGCGATTTTCGCCTGTTCCGGCGTCGTCACGTCCATCACGACGCCCCCTTTGAGCATCTGCGCCAGTCCCTTGTTAAGTTCGTATCGATTCGACATTTTTAAAACCCTCCGGTTGCGGTGGAACGAATGATCGCGTATGATACTGCAAGGTGGCTTTTTGAAAATAACCAGAATGATATTATTTTATATGCCAGTTTAACGGAGCCGGAAATGATCGCCTACGATCTAACAAACGTAAAGGGACCGACGTATCTTTACCTGTATCAACGACTCAAAGAAGACGTCGTTTCCGGCAAAATTCCGCCGGGAACGAAGCTGCCGTCGAAGCGGAATTTGGCGCGGAATCTGGGCGTGAGTTCGATCACCGTCGAAAACGCGTATGGTCAGTTGCAGTCGGAAGGATACGTCCACTCTGAACCGAAGAGGGGATAT
>CAMZHY010000079.1 GCA_947307005.1 uncultured Planctomycetaceae bacterium | reverse complement strand
GGTAAAAGAGGAGGAAGTTCGCGTCTGAATCGTAGACGCGCAGTCCCAGCCCGCGCATCGCGTCGGTTAAATAACGCCGTTCCTCGCGAACGACGCGGCGCGACTCTTCGAGAAACTCCCCCGATTCGATCAGATTCAGACATTCCCTTCCTGCCTCCGCCGCGAACGTCGACAGGTTCCACTCGGGCAAACACGCGGCGACCTTTTCAATATTCTCCTCGCGGGTTACGAGATAGCCGACGCGCGCGCCCGGAATCGCGAAAAGTTTCGTGAAGGAGTCGACGACGAAGAGTTTCGGAAATTTAGAAACGCGACGGCGAACGCTCTCCGCGCCGTCGGCGAGCCGCAAAAAACTCTCGTCGACGACGACCGCCGTCCCCGTCGCCGCGCAGCGTTCCAGAAGCCGGTCGGTCAGCGACGCGGGGACGACTCTTCCCGTCGGGTTGTTCGGATTCGCCCAGAAGACGACGTCGATTTCGTCGGTTATCGCGCTAAGCGCCGCGTCGGTCGGCGCGAACCCGTCGCGTTCGGAGAGCGGATATTCGACGATTTCACAGTCCCCTCGCGTCGCGAGCGCGCGGCGGTACCCGGAAAAGCACGGACTCCAGAGGAGCGCGCGCTTCGGACGCAGCCAGTCGACGATCGCGGGGAAGAACTCCGACGCGCCGTTCCCGCCCCAGACCTGACTCGGAAGAACGCCGTCGACGGCGGCGACGCGTTCGCGAAAATCGCGCTGGAAAAGATCGGGATACGCGCCGACCTTCGCGACGGCGGCGACGAGCGCCGCGCCGACCGTCATCGGAGTCCCTAGCGGGTTGACGCTTACGGAGAAGTCGCAGCGAACCTCGCGCCCGTAAACGTCGCCCCCGTGAATCGCCGGGTTCTTCTCGGTCATTCGATCGTTATCCTCCAAACGCCTTGCAGGCGGCGACGAGTCCCGCCATGCCGAGCGCCATGCAGATTCCTTCCGCGTAGAACATGAGTCGACACGCGCGCGGAATATCGCGCGGCCTGATCTCGCGGAGCGCGTCGCCGATCGTCGGCTTGGCGACGAGCCGCCCGAAATAATACGCGTCGCCGCCGAGCCGGACGCCGAGCGCGCCGGCGCAGACGCTTTCCGTTTGCGCCGAATTCGGGCTCTTATGGTTGCGGCGGTCGCGGAGGAAAATGCGAATCGCGCCCCACCCGGAATAGTCGCGCCCCGCGATGAACGCGGCAAGAATCATGGCCGCCGCCGCAATCCGCGACGGAATCCAGTTCAGAACGTCGTCGAGCCGCGCCGACGCCTTGCCGAAGTTCTCGTAACGCTCGTTATGATATCCGACCATCGAATCGAGCGTGTTGACCGCCTTGTAGACGTAGCCGAGCGCGGGGCCGCCGACCAGCGCGTAGAGGAGCGGCGCGATCACGCCGTCGGACGTGTTCTCCGCGACCGTTTCGACCGCCGCGCGCGTCGCGCCCGCCTCGTCGAGCGACTCCACGTCGCGCCCGACGATCATCGAAAGGGCGGCGAGCGCCTTGTCGAGCGACCCTATTTTCAGCGCGTCGTAGACCTTCATGCTCTCGTCCCGAAGGTCGCGCGCCGCGAGCAAATAACACGTCAAAACCGCTTCGACCAAGACGCCAAACGCCGGGTTGAGACGGTACGCGCCGACCGTAACCGCCAGCGCGACGCCCCCGGAGACGAGAACGACCGTCGCGCACAGAATCGCGCCGGCGACGCGCTCGCGCCGCGGCGAACGCTTCTTGGACGATCGACGCGGGCGCAAGACGCGTTCGAGCGCCGAAATCAGCCGCCCGATCAGTCGAACGGGATGCGGAAGACTTCGAGGATCGCCGACGATTAAATCAAGCGCGAAGCCGATCGTCAACGCGATCAAATGATAAAAGTTCAAAACCACCGGAAGTTTTCCTTATCGTCGTCTCATATCCGCCGCAGGGCGGGACTTGGAAGTCAAAATATTCGCCGCCGGTCTTACGGCTCATGAACGCCATGATAGCGCCGCCGTGACACACGACCGCCGCCGTCTCGAAGCGTCCGGCAAACGCCGCTTCAATCGCCTTTTCAAGCGATTCGACAGTTCGTTTAATAAAATCGGATCGCGACTCGCCGCCGGGAAAGGGCGCCGTCCCGCCGGACTCGAGCCACGCCTGATAGCGCGGGTCGTCGGCAAGCTCCGCGTAAGTTTTCCCTTCAAAATCGCCAAAATCGATTTCGGTCAGTTCCTCGACGACGATCGGCGCAACGTCGGGAAGAAGAATCCGCGCGCTCTCGACGCAACGTTTTAGCGCCCCCGAAAAGACGCCGCGTCCGTCGCCGACCAACGCGCGAAATTGCGGCGCGATCGATTCCAGTTCGCGGATTCCTTCGGGACATAGCGGATCGTCGTTTCGACGACCGGCGTATCGCTTCTCAAGGTTCGACGCCGTCTTGCCGTGCCGAATCAAAACAACGCGGATTGAATCGTCGTCGTTCATAACGCGCCTCTTATGAGAATTGCCAAGGCGATAGACGTCAGCGCGACGTTCTCCGCCGCGACGACGAAATGCCCCGCTGTGTCGCCCGTGACCCCGCCGAACTCGCGCAGGCATAAACGACCGTGCAACGCCGAAAAAACCGCCAGCGCGAGGACGCAGCTTGTTCCGACCCAAACGTCAAGCGCAATCGCCGCCGCCGCGCCGACGAGCGCCTGACCCGCAAGGAGCCAAAAATCGGCGCCCCCGGCGTCTTTCGTTTCGCGCTCGAGCATCCCGTCCCGACGCGCTTTCGGAAGCCGAAGGGACGTCGCGCCGCAGAGCGCTCTGACGACGAAAAAGGAAAGCGCAAAGATCGCGACGTCGGAGAATCGCCCCGCGTCGAGGATGACGGAAAGGGACGCGGTCCAAATCAGCGCGCACGTCAGGAGCGAGACGATCGCGAACGCGCCGACGCGCGGGTCCTTCATGATCGCCAGTTTCTCGTCTCGCGAGCGGTACGATCGAAGCGCGTCTTGGACGTCGAGGAACCCGTCGACGTGGAAGCCGCCCGTCGCAAGGAGCGGAATCGCCGAAAGAATCGCCATGCGCCCAATCAAGGGAATCTCGACGACGTTAAAGAGCGCCGCGACGCCCAAAATAATCGCGCCGATCGCCAGCCCGACGCACGGGAGGAAGACGAGACAGCGTCGAAAGTCGTCCTCCGTCCACTGGAAGCGCGGCGTCGGAAAACGCGAATAGAGCGAGAAGGACGCCGCCAAGGCTCTAAGGAGTTTCATTGGAAATCCACGCTCCTTTCGCATATCGATCGACGCGATCCGCGAGCTTGCAAAGCGCGACGTCGACCTTATGGAGAATCGCGACGTAACGCCGCGTTTCGTCGTCATACCGCGGATCGTCCTGCGGAAATTCGTTCGAGACGACGACGAGCGCGCGAACGCTCGCGCCAAGCGTCGCGATCGACTCGACGACCGTTCGAACGAGCGCGTCGTCGTCCAGCTCCGCGTTTACGGGCGCGTGCATCTCGTTGCCGACGAGGTTCGCCGCGCATTCCAGCAGCCAGACCGCGTCTTTAAGATCGCCGCGCTCGACCGCCAGCCCCGCGACGTCGCGGGGACGCTCGACCGTGACGAACCCCTTCCCTTCCCGCGCTTTGCGGTGCCGCGCGACGCGCTCGCGCCCTTCGCCGTCGAGGACGGTCATCGTCGCGAGATAGACGCGGCGACCGTCGCCCGCAAGTTCGAGCGTCAGGTCTTCGGCGCGGCGCGACTTGCCCGACGACGGCTCGCCCAAAATCAGCGCGATCATGACTCGAACCTCCGATATTGCGCGAGCTTAACGTCGTCAAAGGTCGACGCGTTCTCAAAAAACGAGAGCGCGACGTCGAGAATCGGAAAGGACATAATCGCGCCCGCGCCTTCCCCGAAGGAGACGTTTCCCGCGACGAAGGGCGTTAATTCTAGTTTTTGAAGCGCGACGGCGATCCCCTTCTCGCGTCCGGCGTGGGTCGCGACGAGACGTTCGCGGACCCCGGGCGCGATCCTTTCGGCGATCAGCGCCGCGACGGCGGTCACGAGACCGTCGAGAAAGACGGGAACGCGGCGGACCGCGCCGCCGACGCACAGGCCGACGAGCGCCGCGATTTCAAATCCGCCGAACGTCCGGAGAATCGCGAGCGCGCGTTCTTTTTCGTCCGCGATTCTCGAAAAGTCGTAACGCGCCAGCGCGGCGCTAATCGTTCGCCTCTTGCGCGCCAGTCCGGCGTCGTCGAGCCCCGCGCCGCGCCCGACGAACGGGTCCGGGTCGAGCCCGAGAATCGCGCAGAGAATCGCGGTCGCGGTCGTCGTGTCGCCGACGCCCATCTCGCCCGCCGCAAGAGCGCGGATTCCTTGCGCGGCGAGGTCGCGCGCCGCGTCGAATCCGACGCCGATCGCGCGCAGCGTCTCTTCTTCCGTCATGGCGGGTTCGACGGCGAAATTCTTCGTTCCCGGCGCGATCTTCGCGGAGACGACGCCGGAAATCGGCGCGTCGGACGCGATTCCGACGTCGATCGGGACGATCCGAACGTCGGCGGCGCGCCCGAGAACGGACGCGGAACTCTCGCCGCGTCCTAGCGCGGACGCGACCGCGACCGTCGCTTCGCTCCCGCACTGCGAGACGCCCTCGGCGATTACTCCGTTGTCGCCGCACATGACGACGGCGGCGCGCGGTTTCACGACCGGGCGCGCGTCGCCCTGAATCGCGGCGAGTCGACAGACGAGCGTCTCAAAGTCGCCGAGCGCGTCGAGCGGCTTGGATATGCAATCCCACCGAACGCGCGCCGCGCGCGCCGCCGCGTCGTCGAGGGGCGGAAACGCCGTCGTAAAAAGTTCGCGTTTATCCATGGCGAGCGACTCCCAAAACGTCGTAAATCAGCGTCATATCCAAATGCTCGCGAACCGTCGCCGCGAGACGGTCGTATTCGCGCTCCTTGAGCGTCGCGTAATCGACGGCGGCGTCCGTCTCCAGCGCGAGACCGCGACGTCGCGCGAGCGCGGCGACGAGTCGCCGGACGACCTCCGCGTCGTCGAAAAGCCCGTGAACGTACGCGCCGTAAACGTTGGCGCGACAGTATCCCGTCCCCTCCGAGGCAAACTCCGCCAGTCCTTCGACCGTCGGCGCCGTTTCGCCCATGTGAATTTCATACCCCGAAAACTCGGCGCCCGCGAGCGTCGCCAGCGGTCCCGTCGGCGCGACGAAAACGCCGCGAATCTGACGGCGTTGTTTGCGCGCGCGAAGCGTCGTTTTGACGGGAAGCAGTCCGAGACCGGCGACGGAGCCGCCCCCTTCGACGCCTTCGGGGTCGTCGATCGACTCGCCGAGCGCCTGATAACCGCCGCAGACGCCGATCAAGGGCGCGCCGCTTCGCGCGTATTCGCCAATCGCCGCCGCCATTCCGGTTTCTTGGAGCCAACGAACGTCCGCGACCGTGTTCTTGCTCCCCGGAAGAATCAGCAGGTCGAGGTCGCGAACTTCTTCGGGACGGCGGAGATAGAGAACGGAAACATCGGCAAACTGCTCGAAGACGTTAAAATCGGTAAAATTCGAGAGGCGCGGAAAACGAACGACGCCGACGGTCAGGCGTCCGCGCTTTTTACGGTCAAAGCGTTCCGAGAGAGAATCCTCGTCGTCAAGCGTGAGCGTCATATAAGGAACGACGCCCGCGACCGGAACCCCGGAACGTTCTTCAAGCGCGACGATTCCCGAATCAAGGAGGGATTTGTCGCCCCGGAACTTGTTCACGATCAGCCCTTTGACGCGCGCGCGTTCCTCCGGCTCGAGGAGTTCGAGCGTCCCGAGAAGCTGCGCGAAAACGCCGCCCCGGTCGATATCGCCGACGAGCAGAACGGGCGCGTCGACGAGCCGCGCCATCCCCATGTTCACAATATCGTTCTCTTTGAGGTTGATTTCGGCGGGCGACCCCGCGCCTTCGATAATCACGACGTCCGCCGATTCGGAGACTTTTTCGACCGCCGCGAGGATCTCGGGGACAAGGCTTTTTTTATACTCGAAATACTCGCGCGCGCGCATATTGCCGACGACTCGACCGTTGACGATCACCTGCGACCCGCAGTCGTCGGTCGGCTTGAGGAGGATCGGGTTCATGAAGACGCTCGGCTTGATTCGGCACGCTTCCGCCTGCATGACCTGCGCGCGCCCCATCTCGAGCCCGTCTTCCGTCACGAACGAATTGAGCGCCATATTCTGCGATTTGAAGGGCGCGACGCGAAACCCGTCCCGCGTCAACACGCGGCACAGCCCCGCCGTTATCAGGCTTTTGCCGGCGTTGGACGTCGTTCCCTGAACCATCAGAAACTTGACGCGCGACGTCGCGTTTCGGCGGCAGACGTCGGGGAACGAACGTCGCTCCTCGGCGCGGCGCGGCGGTTCGCTAAAGAACCCGTAAATCTGGTCGAACGCGTCCGATTTGACGCAAAAAAGTTTCTTGAGGTATTCCCTCTGAAAGACGTCCGCGACGCTCCCGATCTTATCGACGCGCCCGTCCTTCGAGACGCAAACGACCTCGTCCGCGACCGCCTTGACGAGTTCAAGCTCGTGCAGCGCCGCGACGATTCCGATCCGCCGCTCGCGCGCGAGCTTCTTCAAAAGCGCGACGAACTCGAGCTTCGCGCCCGCGTCCAGAAAGCTCGTCGGCTCGTCGAGGAGCATGATCTCCGGCTCCTGAACGAGCGCGCGCGCGAGCAAGACGCGCTGTTTCTGACCGTCGCTGAGCCGCGAGAAATCCGCGTCGCGCAGGTCGAGCGCGTCGACCGCCGCGAGCGCCTCGTCGACCGCGCGCGCGTCCGACTCCGTGATTCGCCCGAAAACGCCCGTAAACTGATAGCGTCCGACGCTCGCGACGTCGAAACACGTCGCGTAGTCCGTCGACGTTCGCGCCGTCGTCATGACCGCCGTCGTTCGCGCGCGCGTCGAGCGCGGAACCGTCCGCAGATCGGCGCCGTCGAGCAGAACCGCGCCGCGCACCGGCGCGAGCGACCCGGCGAGCGTCCGAAGAAGCGTCGACTTCCCCGACCCGTTCGGACCGATAAGCGCGACGATCGCGCCCGGTCGCAGCCGTAAATCGATCTCCGAAACAAGAGGCGCGCCGCCGTAGCCGACGGTCAGCTTGTCCGCGCGAAGTTCAGACACGCGCCCCTCCTTTCCGGCGGAGCAGCATCGAAACGACGATCGGCGCGCCGAGAATCGCCGTGATCGTGCTCACGCTGAGTTCCCGAGGCGCGAAGAGCCGTCGCGCAAGCCAGTCGCTCAGAAGGCAGAAGGCCGCGCCCACGAGAAAGGAGCCCGCCATAACCGTTCGCGGGTCGGAGGATTTGTAAACGCTCCGCGTTATGTGCGGCGCGGCGACGCCGACGAAGGAAATCGGCCCCGCAAACGCCGTGACCGTCGCCGAAAGGAGGCTCGAGCCGACGACCAGAAGAACGCGAAAAACCTTCAAATTGACGCCGACGCTAAAGGCGTAGTCTTCGCCATAGAGATACGCCCCGATCCCCTTCGAGAGGAAAAAGACAAAGACGGAGCCCGCCGCGACGAGGGGCGTCAAACTGCCGACGTCGTTCCATGAGATCGACGAAAAACTCCCCGTCGACCAGTTGTGCAGGTTCACAATGTTGTAGTCGTCCGCGAAGGAGACGACGAGTTCCGTCGCCGCCGAACAGATATAGCCGATCATGACCCCGCAGACGATCAGGATCGACATGCTGCGAACCCTCCGCGCCGCGAGGATCACGAAAAGCGTCGTCGCCGTCGCGCCGAGAAACGCCGCGCCCGCAAGCGTCGACGAATGGAGCGCGATCCCGTAGCGACTCGACGCGACGAGAAGCGCCGCGACGACAAGCTTCGACCCCGAAGAAATCCCCAGAACGTACGGGCCCGCGATCGGATTCCTAAAGAACGCTTGAAGAAGATAGCCCGAAAGCGCCAGCGCGCCGCCGAGGAGCGCCGCCGCGATCATTCGCGGGACGCGTATCTTCCAGACGATCGCGCCCTCGACGCTTGAGACGTCGCAGGTCGTCAGAATCCTCGCCGTTTCGGAGAGCGTAAGCTGCGCGCTTCCCGAGACGAGATTCGCGAGCGCAAGCGCGACGACGACCGCCGCAAGAATCGCGCTCAAGACGAGCGTTCTGTTCATCACCGTCCCCTCCTCGCGCTATTTCAGACGCTTAAGGTAGCGCGTCGCCCCGTCGTAATCGCCGCCGATCGCCGCGTGAAAGTCTGAAAAGAGCTCCGCGACCCCGCCGATCTCCAGATACGTGTTCGCGGTCGAATTCCAAACGTCGCCCGTCTTGACCGCTTTGAACTCGCGGAAAAGTTCGTTCTTCGCGAAAAGCTCCTCGAGCGACGCGACCCCGCCGCCGATCGCGCCGTTGTAAATCAGCACGTCCGCGTCGGCGGCGTTGCGGTAGAAGACCTCCCAATCGACGTTGACCGTCGAGAGCGCGTTCGATTCCGACTCCGAAAGGCGAAGCCCGTCGAGCGCGTACACGCCCCCGCAGACGTCGATGATTTTGCACAGGTAGTCTCCCGGCTTGCGGACGTTCACGTAGCCGTTCGAGGAAACGTAAAAGAACGCGACCTTCTTTCGGCGCGACGCGTCGATTTCGCCGAGACTCGCGACGAGCGTCTCCACTTTCTTCTTTTCGCGCTCGAAAAACGCCGTCGCCTCCTCTTCCTTCCCGAAAAGCGCGCCGTAGAGCTTGATCCACTCGAGGCGTCCCAGCGGCTCCGATTCGTAATTGGAGCGTTCGACGAAGACGGGGATTCCCAGTCGTTCGAGCTGCTCGCGAACCTTCGGCGCGTGCGTTATCATCGTCGATTCAAGCGCGAGCGCGCAGCCGCGATTCAAAAGCGCCTCGTAATCGGGCGCGGCGTATTTTCCCACGTTCGCGATCGCGCCCGACTCGATCGCCGCCCGCGCCTCTGGAAATAAGCCGTCTTTCGACGAAACGCTGCAGCACGCGACGCGATCGAGCGCGTCGAGACGAAGGATCAGGTCGGTCGCCGCCGACGCCGCAAGGTAGATTCTCTCGCACGGCGTCTCGACAACCGTCGCGTTCGGGCGTCCCAAGTTCGTTCGCGGCGCGCCGTTAGGAACGAGAACGTACTCGCGCCCGTCGGCGACGCGAACGAGGGAATACCCGCCCGCGAACCGCTCGATCGAAAACTGTCGCGCATATTCGAGCGGAAGCGCGCCCAGCGACGTCGGGGTCGGTTCCGCGGCGTCGCGCGGCGCGGCGTCGCAGCCGGAAAGGGACGCGAGCGCCGCGAGAAGGATCGTCAGCGCGAAAAAGGCGGGAATCGGGAACGAACGGGACGTCATGAAGGGGAACTTGCGGCGCGGCTTACGGGGTTGTTTCGGCGGTCGGTTCTTGGAGCCGCGCGGCGGTCAGGTCGAAACGCAGCTCGTATTCGATCTCGTGAGGACGGCTCATCGCGACGGAATCCGCGACGACGGGGATCGGCTTGGAGAGATCGGGGACGGAAAACTCGAAGACGGAACGCCCGTCGACGACGGACGCTTCATATCGGGCGCCGTCGACGATCATGTAGTCGTAATTCGGACTGCTCCATTTGAGCGCGACGAGGAACCCGTCGTCGCCGACGACGACTTTCACGGGCGACTCGACGCCGCCGCGCCCGGAGCCGCCCTCGAGCGCGACCGGAATCAGGTATTCGCCCGGCGTCAGCTTGACGGACGACGCCGGGTTTTCAACGGGGACGGGGTTCGAAACCTTCGCGCGATGGTCGTACCAATTCCCTTTTCTTCCGACGAGCGCGACGTCGAACTTGGCGTCGATTACGGGGACGGGCAGCTCGTAGGCGTAGACGGTCTCGGCGACCCCGTCGCTGTAGACGACGCGTTCGTCCGAGGGAAAGAGGAGCGCCGCGCCCGGTCGCCGCGCGTCCTCCGCCTTGCCGAGAAAGAGGTTCACGACGTTCTTCGACGGCATGACGAGATGAAGCGTCGCGCGCCCCGAGTCGACCGTCATGACGCTCTTTCCCTCGCGCGTCTCGTTGACGTGGAACATCGGGCTGTCCGTCGTAAAATCGACCGTATAGGTTCCGTCGGGCAGATCGACGAGAGGAACGGGCGCGGACGCGGGAATCGGCGCGCTCAAGTCGTCGCCGCCGGAGTCGCAGCCGAGGACGAGCGCGTTCGCGAGGAGGCACGAGAGGAAAAGACGGCGCGGCATTCGTTTCATTTGTCGGTCTCCGTCGCTTCGGCGAGTCGGGCGAGATACGCGTCGCGAATCGCGGGAAGGCGCCCCAACCCGAGAATCTGCGTCTCGACGGAATCGAACTTGCCCGACGCGTTAAAGAGGGTTTTCCAGGAATCGTCGTCGTCGCCCGCCATGTCGTTGTTCGCGTGATCCCCCGCGACGACCATGAGAGGTCGCAGAACGACGTTGCGGAATCCGGCGGCGGCGACCGCGTCGATCACGCGGTCGCAGGCGGTCGTTTCGGGCTTCCCTTCGACCGTTCCGATCCAGACGTTTTTATAACCGAGTTTGGCGACCGCCGCCTGCGTCTGGGAATACGCGACGCTCGCGCTGTGCGACGTCCCATGCCCGAGGAAGACGCACGCGGTCCCCCGCTCCGCCGCCGCGTCGAGCGACTCGCAGCCCGAAACGGCGACCGCGTCGTCGGTCAGCGCGCGAACGACCGACTCTTGGTCTGCGTTCGAGACGCTCGGATCGGGAAACGCGCGCCCGAGGAGCGGCTCGGCGATTCGAACGGACGCGAAACGGTCCGCGCGACGCCGGACGGCGGCGACCGTTTCGTCGTATTCCGCGCCATGCATGAGCAGCGTCGGCAGGACGACGAGATTCTTCACGCCGCACGCGACCGCGCGGTCGAGCGCCTGTTCGATATTGTCGATCTTCTCGCCGTCGCGCGC
>CAMZHY010000078.1 GCA_947307005.1 uncultured Planctomycetaceae bacterium | reverse complement strand
TATCTAAACGGCGGCAAGCCGGAAAATCGTACAGAGCGTCAGGCGTGAAGTTTCCAAATTCTCTACGACAAGGACAAAAAAGGACGTCCGAAGAAGTGCGAAGCGCGTCTTGAGACGGCGCCGATTCCCAACGGCAAGGGCGAGCTCTTTAAGATCACGTTCCTCTTCAAAAAGGCGTCGTTTAAGACGCTTTCCGAACTTGGAACCGACGAAGCGCGTCAAGATCAGATGCGTCGTCTCATCAACGCCGACAAAGGTCTTGTGCTGCTCGCGACCGCGCCGCATCAGGGGCTTAAGACGCTTACGACGGTCATGTTCAACACAGCCGACCGTTTCACGCGCGACTTTTCCGGCGTTGAAGACGTGCAGAAGCCTTACGAGGTCATTGAAAACATTACGACGACCAAATACGATTCCGCCAAGGGCGAGACGCCGATGAAAGTGCTTCCCGACGTCTTCTTCAAAGAGCCGAAAGTCCTCCTTATCCGCGACATGGTCGACCTAGAATCTTGGAAACTTTGCTGCGAGGAAGTCAATAACGACCGCCTCATCATTACGACGGTGCGTAGCGCCGACGCGGTTTCCGCGATTATTAACGTCCTTTCGCAAGGCGTCGACGCGACCCTTTTCGCCAACGCGATCACGTCCGTGATTACTCAGCGCCTCGTTCGCCGTCTCTGCGAGGACTGCAAAGAGGAGGTCGAAGTTACGAATCCTCAAATTATTCAAGCGTTTAAACTTGACCCGAAACATCCGAAATGGTTCGTCAAACACATCCACGAGCCGGTCGCCGAGGGAGAGCGCGACTATTACGTTCCTTGCACGGACTGCCGCGACATTGGTTACAAGGGACGCGTCGCGGTTTTCGACGTTCTTGAAATCAACGACGAGATACGTCAGATTATCGCCGCCGACGTCGATTTGGCGAGCAAAGAGGCCGCGCTTCGTAAGAAAGCCGCCGAAAGCGGACAGGAAGGATACTGGGTCGACGGCAAACGGCTCGTTCGCGAAGGCGTCACCGATTACGACGAAATGCGGCGCGTCATGGCGGAGAATCAAACGCGGCGGCCGACTCCGCAGAAGCGTCCCGCGTCCTGATGAATTATTAGATCGAATACAAACGAGTTATAACGGGAAAGTCGATATGATTGGATTCTGGGTGGTTATTTGCCTGCTGGCGCTCGTCGCGCTGGCGTTCTGGCACAACATGAAGCTGTGGACCGTGACGCTCATCGGCTACAATCTGCTCTTCACGACGCTCCTGACGATCGGACTCTTCGAGATGGTCGCGAATATTCTCGACGGAGCCGCGTCCGTTATGGCGTACTACGCCGATATGCTCTGCTTCATGCTCCTCTTTATCGTGATCTTCACGATCCTGTCGCTTGTCACGCACATGTGCTCGAAGGTCAACGTCGGGTTTGAGGACAAGACGGACGTGATCGCGAAATGGATCGTGGCGCTCGTCGCGATTCTTGGATTCGCGGGCACCGCCGGTTTCGTTTTCTACGAGACGATGCCGGAGAAACCGCATACGGTCTCCGTTCTCCCAACGATGTACGTCGTCGATTTCGCCTCCAAAGGGTCGCTCAAGCCGCTCCTCGGCGACACGACCGTTGATTCAAAAGACTTTGTTCAGCGCCAGTATAAGCGGAACGCAGGCGTGTACTATGCGACGATGAAGGACGGCGACTGGAAGTTCAGCGGCGAATCCCCGAACGCGAACTGACCTCTGTCGGCGTTTAGGCATATTCATCCTCGAGACAGTTTATTTTGGGAGCTCGCGATGGCTAAGAAATTGACGCCCCTTGAAAAGACGTCCTCGTCCCTTTTCGACGCGATTCCGTCGGGAGGGTTCGCCGCCGAATATGAGGGCGAGAAGGTTGACGGCGCCTCGAAATCGAGGATTTCCGTTTGGGCGATTGTTTCGTTTGTTTGCGGTCTGCTCAGTCTTTTATCGCTCATTCATTTAGGCTTTCTTGTTTTCGCCGCTTTTGGCGCGCTGGCGTCCTTCTTCGCGTTCTACGCGTTCGGTCGATCAGGGGATGAATTGGGCGGCAAGTCTTTCGCCGCGTTGGGTTTGACGCTCGCCGTCGCGGCGGGAATCGCGGGGCCGTACTCGGCGTGCGTCTACGAGCGCGAGTTTGATCGCCAGGCGGACGCGTTCTGCAAATCATGGTTTGAAGCCCTTAAGGCGGGCAACCCCGCGATAACGCACCAGATGACGCGCCCCTACTGGCAGCGGAAAAAGTTCGCGCGGCATAGCGACGTCGTCTCCTATTGGAAGAGCATGGTCAAGGGCGAGGAGGAAGAACACCATACCGTTCACTCCTATCTTTGCAATCCGACGCTTCTGACGATCTACCGTCTTGGCGACCGCGCCAAAGTCACTTCCTACGGTAAATTTGGGACGCTCCTGACGAACAGCGTGGAGCAGACGGAACGCGTTTACGCGGTTACGGTCGAGCCGGAGGAGCCGGGGGGCAAGCGTCAAACCTTCTTCCTCGCGCTTTTTGTCGAACGTCATGTGAACAAGACGCCGCAGGGCGAAAAACTGGTCGGATGGACGATGCATATGGGCGACCACATTCCGCTCAAGCTCGACGCCGACGGACGTCCGATCCCTTCCAATTGACCGACGCGACGTCGTTCCGACGGCAAGGCGATATTGCGGCGTCTCCCTATTGCGGCGGCGCCGCTTTTCTTTAATCTAGGGCGAAAGATGTTCAACTATCGCGACGTTCTTGATTCCGACGGTCTCATTGCGCGACGGCGGCCCGGATACGAACGTCGCCCCGCGCAGATTGCGATGGCGGCGGAAGTCGACGCGGCTATCCGAAAGAGGACCTGCCTCGCCGTCGAGGCGGGGACGGGCGTCGGCAAGAGCTTTGCGTACCTCGTTCCGTCGATTCTCTACGTCGTTGAGAATCAAGTTCGCGAATACCGAAAGGACGATTATTTCGAACTTCCCGACGACGAAGACGCGTCAGAGTCGCAAACTCCAGACGAACTCTCCGAAGACCGTCGCTTCGAAACGTCGCCTTCTTCGAAACCTTCGCGTTCCGAAAGCAGTTTGGACGCGGGCGACGCCGTCCGCCGCGTCGTCGTGTCGACGCATACGATTAGTCTCCAAGAGCAGCTCGTCAAGAAGGACGTTCCCTTTTTGAATTCGATTTTGCCTTTCGAGTTTACCGTCGCGCTCGCAAAAGGGCGCGCAAATTACGTATGCCGCCGTCGCTTCGCGAACGCCGAACGCGCCGTCGTGAAAGGAAGCCTTTTCGAAGACGATCGCCGCGACGAGTTTGTCAGACTTCGCAAATGGCTCAATAAGACGTCCGACGGCTCGAAGTCGGAACTCGATCCGCCCGTCTCGTTCGACGTGTGGAACGAGATCAATTGCGAGCAAGGAAACTGTCTTGGGAGGAAGTGTCAATACCGCGACCGGTGTTTCTTTGCAAAAGCGCGGACGAGGCTCCGAAACGCCAATATTATCGTCGTCAATCACGCGCTGCTCTTCAGCGATCTTGCGCTCAAAGACGGCGCGATTCTGCCGAATTACGACGTGCTGATCTTCGACGAAGCGCATACGATGGCGGAGGTCGCGGCGGAGCATTTTGGAGTCGAGGTCACGGAATATTCGATCGAATACCTTCTGAATCGCCTGTACAACGACCGAACGAATAAAGGTCTGCTTGTTGAAGAACTCGATCAAACGCGGGGAACCGCCGAGTCCGAACCGTTTCGAAACGCGTCTGAGCGCGTTCTCGATTGCTATATCCGCGCCGAGGCGTTTTTCGACGGACTTCGCGAATGGCTCGACGCGCGTCCGAACTCGAACGGGCGCGTTCTCGAACCTCATATTGTCGACAACGGATTAGCGGAAGGGTTGCGCGCGCTCAAAAGGTCGCTGATGGTTGCGGCGGACGCAATCGAGGAGGAGGATCGACGTCAAGAGTATGTCGCGGCTAGCGAGCGCATAACGAACGTGATCGCGGCGATCGACGGTTGGCTCGATCAGGGCGAGGATGGATGCGCGTATTGGCTTGAACGCTATAAATCTCGAGGAAGACCGCGAGTTTCCCTTCACGCGGCTCCGGTCGACGTCGCGCCGATTCTGCGTGAAAAACTCTTTGGCGAGATTCCCGTCGTCGTGACGACAAGCGCGACGCTCACGACGGGCGCGGCTTCGCGGCGCGTCGACGCCGCGGAAGAGGAGATCGATCTTACGCCCGTCGCGGTCGAGACGGGCGCGGACGACGAGCCTGAAGAGACGCGGCAGGCGTTCGCGTTTTTCCGGCGCCGAGTGGGGCTCGACGGGGCGCCGGCGCGAGCGCTCGGGAGTCCTTTTAATTATCGCGAGCAGATGACGCTCGTTCTTGCGAAGGGACTTGAACTTTCGCCGGGCGCGTTCGACGCGGAGTCCGACAAGCGCGCGGAGCTCAACGAGCGTCGTCTTTGGCGGGCGCTGCGCGATTACGTCGACGAGACGGACGGGGGCGCTTTCGCGCTCTTTACGAACGCGTCGCAGATGAAGCGCGCGGCGGAAGCGCTCGAACCGTTCTTCGCGGAGCGGAACTATCCGTTTTATTCGCAGTCGTCGGGCGCGTCGCGTCAGCTTATGGTCGAGCGCTTCAAAGAGAGCGAGCGGAGCGTGCTTTTCGGCGTCGACAGCTTCTGGCAGGGGGTGGACGTGCCCGGATCCGCGCTGCGCAACGTGATCATCGTCAAGTTTCCCTTTTTATCGCCGGGGCATCCCCTCGTCGAGGCGCGGCTTCAGGCGATTGAAGAAAGCGGCGGCGCTCCGTTCCGAGACTATCAGCTTCCGACGGCGATTTTAAAGTTCAAACAGGGCGTCGGGCGGTTGATACGGACTCGAACCGACGTCGGTCAGGTCGTGATCCTCGACGAGCGCGTTCATACGAAATCCTACGGACGCGACTTCTTGCGCGCGCTTCCCGACTGCAAACTGCGCGTCGACGTCTTCCATTGACGAGACGACGCCGTAAAATCATAGCGAAGCGCGACTGATAACGAAAACTCGTCGAATTCCGTCTAGCATAAGAAACGATAGCGTGTGAGAAACTGAGAATGAAGTTCTATATTGAAACGGTCGGATGCCAGATGAACGTCCTTGATTCCGAACTTGCGGCGGCGGAGCTTATTTCCGCGGGCTGGGAACGGCTTGATTCCAGAAAAGGGGCGGATCTGATCGTTTTCAACACGTGCAGCGTTCGCGAACACGCGGAGGAGAAAATTTACAGCGCGCTTGGACGACTCAAGACGTGGAAGATCGAGAAGCCGACGGGACTGATCGCCGTGATGGGGTGTATGGCGCAGAAGGACAAGGGCGTCGTCTTTCAGCGCGCGCCATTCGTGGACGTCGTCGTCGGACCGGGTAAAATCAGCGAACTTGCATCCCTCGTCGCGGCCGCCGCTAAGACGGGAACGCAGCAGCTCGCGATAGGAATCGACCGTTTCGAACACAGAACCGACCCTAAGGCGGTCAAAGAGTCGTTCCGTCTTTACGATCCGATTCGGCTTCCGCAAACGCGACCCCGCGTCTTTCAGGCGATGGTTCGGATTATGTTCGGGTGCGATAAATTCTGCTCTTATTGCGTCGTGCCGAGCGTTCGCGGACCCGAGCAATCGCGTTCGCCGAAGGAGATTCTTGACGAGATTAGAACGCTCGCCGATCAGGGGTGCGTCGAGGTTACGCTTCTCGGTCAGACCGTGAACAGCTACCGATACCGCGAAGGCGACAAGACGACGCGACTCGCCGCCCTCCTCGCGGCGATTGACGCCGTCCCTGGAATCCGCCGCGTTCGTTTCGTCAGCTCCTACCCGACCGACATGACCGACGAGCTTCTGCAAGCGGTTCGCGATCTTCCGTCCGCGACCCCGTATCTGCACGTCCCCGCGCAGCATGGCGCGAACTCGGTTCTCGAAAGAATGCGGCGCCGTTATACGGTCGAGGAGTATCGAGACCTTGTCGATAGAATCTACGCGACAATTCCCGGCGCCGCGATTACGAGCGACTTCATCGTTGGATTCTGCGGCGAAACGGAGGATGAATTTCAACAAACGGTTGAACTCGTTCGCTACGCGCGTTTTAAGAATAGCTTTATCTTCAAGTACTCGGTTCGACCTGGAAACGAAGCGTCGCGAATTTACGAAGACGACGTCCCCGAGACGGTCAAAAAAAGGCGCAACAACGAGCTGCTCGCCGTGCAGAACGAGATCAGCGCCGAATGGAACCGGACTTTCCTCGGACGCGAAGTCGAGATTCTCGTCGAAGGTCCGAGCAAACGCGAAGCGCGAAACGTCGCGCAAGAGGAATCCCTTTACGCGGAGAACGAACAGACGCTCGACGCGACGAACGAGTCCGAGACGCCGTCGAATCTCCTGCCCGTCGGCGATCTGCTCGCGTCCGCCGCGCCGTCGGGGACGGTTCAGTTGACGGGGCGAACCGAGTGCGACCGAATCGTCGTTTTCAACGGCGCTCCCGAACTCGTCGGGACGTTTCAACGCGTTCGAATCGTCGAGACGGCGCCCTTTACGCTCTTTGGAGAACTGTAGTCGCGGTTTCGCGCTTGTCCTCGTATCGTCAAAACGCGTTGCGTCGCGCTGTTTAAGACCTTTCTAATTGAATCCCTATGGGAATTGACAGTCCATGACTCCTAGCCTTGCTTCCCTTCTTTTCGGTCCCCTTCCTCACGAAGGTAAAACCGTCCTTGTCACGCGACCTCGCGAGCAGGCGGTCGAAATGACGACGCCCCTTGAGACGCTGGGATGCCGCGTCATGATTCAACCGGCGCTGGAGATTCTACCGACGACGAAACCTGAAGAACTGGACGACGCGCTGCGCTCAATCGAGAAGAAGCAGGTTGATTGGACCGTCTTTTCCAGCGCGAACGGCGTCCGCGCCGCGTTCGGGCGACTTCGCGCGCTCTATTCCTTCAAACCCGCCGAATGCGGCGAGTTCTGGCGACGGAGCGGCGCGTCGATCGCCGTCGTCGGCGACGGGACGGGCAGGGCGCTCGCGCCCTACGGACTTAAGCCCGACGTCACGCCGAAGCGTTTCGATGCGGAAGGGCTCGTCGAGGCGCTCGACGAGGTCGTTAAAGACTATTCGTCGAAGCGTTTTCTTTCGTTTCGCGCAAGTCGCGGGCGTAAGGTTCTTGCGGAGGCGATGAAGGAGCGCGGCGCGGAATGGCGGGAGGTCGAATCGTACGTCAGCGTCGACGTGACGAGACCGGATCCGAAAGTTCTCGACGCGCTTCAATCCGGCGAGATCGCCGCGGCGGTCGTCACAAGTTCCGCGTCCGCGTCGTCGCTCGTTCAGATGTTTGGGGACGACGTTCATAACACGCTCTGGGTCGCGATCAGCCAGTTGACGGCGGACGCGATGACGCGGCTCGGCGTTTCCGTCGCTAAGGTCGCCAAAGAGGCGACGATAGAATCGCTCGTCCAGGCTGTGTTCGACACGCTTGCCGAAAACGCCGATTGACCGCGCCGTTCATATCGCGCGAAAACGAACCGCCCCGACTTCTTCGAGAAAAGTCGGGGCGGTTTTGTTTAAAGAACCTTGGCTGTTTCAAGCGATAGAACGTTTTTTGCCGCTCAGCAGACGGGCGTTTCCTCTTCTTCTTCGTTCTCTTTCGCCGCTTGCCGATCGACCATGGCGCGGAGCGCCTCGAGCGCCATCATTTCGTGAAGTTCACGGCAGTGACAGTCCTTTACGGGACAGGACGAAAAACTCGTGCAGTCTGGAAGGAAGGGACATGTTTTGCACTTGTCGGGCGTTCTGTCGATCCGACAAAACTCCTTTCGAGCGTTTTCATCCGTAACGCCGTTCCAGACGTCGCCAAATCGACTTTCGGACACGCAGTGTTCGCAGAGATAGAGGCTTCCGTCGGGACAAATAACCGGACCGCCGCCGTCCGCCATGCAACGTCTAACGCGGAATTTCATCCTAAGACCAACGAAGGGCTTAACCTTAAATCCAGCGGCGACAATTTCGCGTCGGGCGGCGATGGTTTTTGCCCACAAATCGAGATCGTTCTCGCTTTCTCGAACGTAGAAAAGGGGACTGAAATAGATTCCAACCTTTTCCTTGTTTTTTATCCCCTGCGAAAGATCGTCGAGAAGACGGGGAATCGAGTTCCAGTTTTGCTCGTCGATGTTGCATCGGATGCTGACGTCGACGCCCGCTCCGGCGATCTGGTTGATGGAGTCGATCACGGCGCGATAGTAACCGCGATAATTCAAATACCTCTTACGCGCGATGTAGTCCTCCTCCGAGCCGTCCATGGAGATTTGAATGGCGGTAACTTTCCAGTCGCCGATCATCTTTTCCACGACGCCCGGCGTCGTCAAACTGCCGTTGGAAACCATGGAAGACTTGTATTCTCGCCCCGCCTCGCGCATTCCCTCGCAAATGCGATCAATAATATCGGGACAAAGAAGCGGTTCGCCGCCAAACCATGAAAGCCCAATTTTTTTATCTTTGCGGGAGGTTTCGAGAATGTATCTAATCGTCTGTTCGACGGTCTCCGACGTCATCGTCGTCGGTTTCGCCCCCTCTTCATAGCAGTAGACGCAACGCGCGTTGCAAGCCAAAGTTGGGAGTATCGTGTAGCCGGGAAAGCCCTTGTCGCGGCAGAACGCCCTCATCAGAGAGGATATGGAAAGATAAAAGGCGCTCTCGTCCTTGTCTTCGGGCACGAGAAAGAAACCTTTAATCAACGCGTCGTAACCTTCTCCTACTTTGGCGGACGGCGGAATTTCCGCCTCGACGCACTGTTTGGTTAACGTGTTGAACGCGTAATGTTTGCCGTCGTGGACGAAAGAAAATGCAAATTGCGAGGGACGATAGGTCGCGTTGTTATCCAACGCTACTTGCGGCAACAACTTTGCAAGATTGCTGTCCGCCTGATGAATTACGTTCATAATTTCTAGACGACAATCCTATATAGAAGTCGTTCCATCCGTCTTTGAAGGAATCGGACGTTGCGTCAAACCCTTGTGACAAAACAAAAAAAACGTCGGACAGTCTGACGGACGTCCGGCGGAAGCGCGATTCTTTTGAACGAGAACGATCGAAGACTGCCGAGGTCGAGGGGAGACTAGGAACCGCCGTCGCTGGCGCAACCGCCTCCGCTATCGCCATGCTCGCAACCGGCGGGGGGACGTCAGAATGGCGCCCTTCCCTTGGCAACCCGACGATATCAATGAAAGACTTCTTATACGTTTCCGTAACTATTCCTTAATAACGACAATGACGCTTAATGCAACGAAACCTACCGACGAAGGACGGGAAAGCGAGTAAGCGCGCCTTGCCTCGAACGTTCAAAACAACAACGCGCGCGACTATAGTTCGCGACGTCTTCATTGTGAAATGAAAAATATTCCCGCCAGACTTCGTTTTCGAAAGCTAGGCGGGAACCGAAACGAATTTCGAGCCAAATCAACTCAGGCGCCGGGTTCGTCCCACTCGCAACCGTTGTCGAACGCGCAACTGTCGTCCGAGCAGGACGTCAGAATGGCGTCTTCCTTTAGAAGTTCGACGATTTCGATGAAAGGCTTTTTATACGCTTCCATTACTAATTCTCCTCAGTTGCGCCGTCGATTGGCGCAATATGCAACGTGTTATTATTTCTAAAGCGGTTAGCGATCGCAACGAGCGAACGTAAAAACGCGTTTGACGGACGAAAGTCACGCCGCCCGCCAAGTCAGACGCGAACGCGCAAACCACCAACGGTTGTTATAATACGTCGGCGCGTTGGCGTCAATCGTTTTAAGAAAAAATGGGATAATTGTGTTGTTTTCTTCATTTGGCAGAGCCAGACGTTGATTCTACCGATTCTTACGACACGCCTTTAACGCCGTTCTAAGGCGATAAGGAATGGCGCTTTGCTGAAAAGCTAGAACGCTGCGTCGCCCTGCGTTTAACGGCGCTTGAAATATTAAAACAACGCCTAGCGCCGAAAATTCGTCTTATTCGCCGAATTTCTCCCGAAAGAAACGACGCGTCGACCTCGTTGGAACGAGGTCGACGCGCCGCGTATGTTTTCTTCTTCGATTAGTCGGCGTTCAAAGACTGTCAGACGCGCTTAAACTGAACGTCCTTTTCATACTGCTCGACTTCGGCGATCCACTTTTCGCCGACCGGAACGCCGTTTTTCTCGCAGTAGTAGTCCCAGACGGGACCGAAGGGCGCGGACTTGAGTTCTTCGAGGAGCGCGAGACGCTTCGTGTAGTTGAAATCAAGCTCGTACTGACGGAGTTGCTCGATCGGTTCGAGGGCGGCGCAGAGGAGCGCTTTAATCGCGTTGCGCGATCCAATCGTCCACGCGGCGACGCGGTTAATCGTCGCGTCAAAGAAGTCGAGCGCGAAGAACGTGCGGTCGATGACGTTCGTGCGGATGAGTTCTTCCGCGATCGCGCGCATCTGGTCGTTCCAGATCACGACGTGGTCGGAGTCCCAGCGGACGCCGCGGCTCACGTGGAGCAGGATTTCGTCGACGAACATCGACGCGGCGGAAATCTTGTCGCTGATGCATTCGGTCGGATGATAGTGTCCGGCGTCGAGCGTGAGGACGAGACCGTTTTTGACCGCGTAGCCCATGCAGAATTCGTGGCTGCCGACCGTGTAGCTTTCGACTCCGATGCCGAAGAGCTTGCTCTCAATGCCGTCGCGAATGTTTTCTTTCGGATATTTGACGGAGAAGATTTCGTCGTAGGACGCGGCGAGACGCTGACGCGGGGAAAGACGGTCGACCGGCGTGTCCTTGAGTCCGTCGGGCGTCCAGTGGTTGACGACGCAGGGCGTTCCGAGTTGTTCGCCGAAGTAGTTCGCAATATTGCGGCAGCATTTGTCGTGACGAATCCAGAAATCGCGGATTTCCTTATTCGGGTGCGAGAGCGTGAGCGTGTCGGACGCCTTGGGGTGCGAGAAGAAGGTCG
>CAMZHY010000077.1 GCA_947307005.1 uncultured Planctomycetaceae bacterium | reverse complement strand
AACGGCGTCCCAAGAGACCGAAATCGTCGAACCCGTCCTGCCGACGACGGTCAGAATCGGCGTCGCAAGCGGAGTAGGACTGCTCGTCGCGCCCAGAATCGGCGCGTCGACCGTCAGTTGCTTAGGCGCGACGGGCGCGACGTCGGCGGCGTCGTGCAAGATTTCGGCAATATCAAGGACGTCGACGGCGTTCCTCGCGGCGCCGGACTCGTAGGCGACGAGCGCGTCGGTCGCGAAGAGCTCGCTTCCGGGCGCGACGCTCAGAAGCTCGCGAGACTCAAGGCTTTCGAGCCGCAACGCGCGCGCGCGTACTCGTTCCACGCGAGAATCGCGTTCGGTTCGAGAGATCGTTTTTTCGACAAACGCGCCGATAAGAGACGTCTTCTTCATTTTTGGAACCTTTGAGTATTGTCGTCGTTTCGTTTAACCGCTTCGTTCGAGCGTTGATACCGTCCATGATTTGACGAAGCTCGCGCTTTATTGCTTCGGCGATACGCCGACGCGCCTCCCCCAAAAACGCGGGGAAAAGACGCGCCGAACGATCGATCGCCAAAAGCAAGCGCGCGACCGTCGTTCCGAGTCTCTCGGATTCTGTCGTCTTTGCGCCGAATATTCAAGACGTCCGGAAGGCAAAAGCTTATCCCCCCGACGTCGATTTTCGACGCGTCCAACCGCTAACCGCTGAAGAAAACGACTGATCAAGAGACCGACGTTCCCCTTCTTCGCGTTCCCAAAGACTCGCGCTCCCTATTTTATCATTAAAAGAAAACCCTGACAAGACTTTTAACCCCCTTCTCTTCCTTAAGTTTTACTTAGACCGCGCTAAAGACGACGATCTCCGTACAAGTCCGTCAAGTTTTTTACGAAAATTCGTTTATTTTTTTATAAAACGCGTTGCAACGTCCCCCGACGCCGCGCGCGGATTAAAAGAACCGCCGGATATGATATGGCAAAGGCGCGAATTCCGAAAACGCTCGCGTCTCGAAATTCGCGCCTTTAACGCGTTAGGAAGAGCCCGTCGCACTAGTCGTTACTCAAGGTCAAGAAGACTCGCGGCGATCTGGTCGAGGGAATCCTCCAACTCGATCTCTTCGAAAAGTTCAGACTCTTCGTCGAAAAGCGCCGACGAATCGGACTGGCGCTCGTAACAACCTAAGTCGACCGTCTCGCCTACGATACGAGCGTTCCCCGCGAGATCGACGTTCGTCGACGCGTCGACGAACTGGTTGTCCCCCGCGTTGATCGCCGGAGAGTTTACCGCAAGCGCGTAGTCGCCCGACGCCGCGTTCGTGAAGAGGGGTTGCGACGCGTCGTAGGTCAAATTGTTCGCGCCGGACGTCCAACCGGTAAAGCTCGACAGCGTGTTGCGCGCGTTCGAAGAAACGGAGCCGCTGGAAACAACGGAGCCGGTAATAATTGTGTTGTACGAGTTGAGAACCCCGGTTCTGTACGAATTTCCGCTCAAAAAGACGCCGCTTCCGCTGTTCGCCGTATTGTCGGCGATCGTGCAATGATAGAAAGATACGGTTTCTCTGGAGAGATACCAGCCGCCGCCGGAAGAAGCGTTGTTCCCGGCGACAAGACAGTTGATAAGCGTCGTCTCGCCTAAGGTGGAATACGCTCCGCCGCCCCAATTACGCGCCGTATTGTCTGTTACGAAGCAATTGACAAGCGTCGCATCGCATCTGCTAAAAGTTACTCCGCCGCCGTGAGTGGCGGTATTGTTCGTTACGACGCAATGGGTAAGCGTCGTTTCATCATGGGAAAAATACGCTCCGCCGCCGAAGTCGCTCAAAGCGGTATTGTTCGTCAGGATGCAGTTGACAAGCGTCGTTTCGCCATTGGAAGAATAGACCCCGCCGCCCATCTTCGCCGTATTGCCGCTGATCACGCAATTATTGAGGGTTAGCGTCGCGCCGTCATTGAAAATCGCGCCGCCGTTGGCGTTGTTCAGATAGCCGTTCGTCAACGCAATTCCACTGATTTCGACTTCTAACCCCGAAGAAACGGACAGTATTCTTGACGTTCCCCCTCCGCTGACCGTCAGTCCCGGAGTCGCCGTCGCCGCGTCGTAAAGGCTAGACGCGTCGATCGTTATCGATTGACTTGCCGTAAGCTGACCGAGTTCCGAATCGAGCGCGATCGTTCCTCCTTGGAGCGCGCTGGCGAAAGTAATCGTATCGCCGGAATTGGCGTATTCAAGCGCTTCGCGTAGCGAAATCAACCCGTCTGAAGCGTCCACGACGTCTAAGTTCGTCGTGACGAGCGTCGAGGGCGTTTCAAAATTCGTCCCCAACGTCGTAACGGTCAGCGTCGAGTAATCGGAGCCCGCATAGTCGACGCCGTCGCCAACCGCTCTGACTCGGACGTCGTATTCCGTATTCGGCAAGAGTCCGGAAATCGTATGATCAAGATTCGTTCCGACGGCGACCGCGTCCGACCAATCCGTCGCGCTTGCAAGTTTATAAGCGACGCTATATCCGACGGCGTTCGGGACGGCGTCCCACGCGACGGCAATCGTCGTTTCCGTCTTGCCTGTCGCGCGCAGATTGACCGGCGCCGCCAACGGGTCGGGATTGTTCGGTTCAGGAGCAAAATGGTATTCGTAGGCGCCAAGGTCGACCGCTTCGTCGACGATACGCGGGTTCCCCGCGAGATCGAAGCTCGTCGTTACGTTTTGATTGTTCCCTTGATCGATCGCCTGAGAGTTTTCCGCAAGCGTATATTCACCGTTCGCCGCGTCCGTAAAGAGCGGTTGCGACGCGTCGTAGGTTAAGCAATTCTCGCGGTACGCTCGGTTTGAACAACTCGAGAGAACGTTGAACTCGTACGCGACGGAATTGGGATCGCGGAAGTAGACGTCGGAGGCTTCCCCGTTCTGCAAGCGGTTGTCCGCAATAATCGTATTATACGCGGCGAGGACGGCGCCGTTGCACAAAACGACGCCGCCGCTATCGTTGTTCTCGCTTACCGTATTGCCGGCGATCGTACAGTTATAGAAAGTCGCGTTTCCTCCGTCGATTTGTAAACAGCCGCCCTTTGTGTCGCGGTTATTGGCGACAAGACAATTGACAAGCGTCGTTTCGCCATGGTAAGAATACACCGCGCTGCCGCCGTTTTTCCACGTCTCTTCATTATCGCAGATCACGCAGTTAACGAGCGATAACGTCGCGGAACTGTTGAAAATGGCGCCGCCTCGGCTGTTCTGATAGCCGTTTGTCAATCTGATCCCGATGATTTCGACGGAAACGCCTTCGCCGCCGTAGACGGTTAGAATTTTCGACCTTCTCTGCGCGCTAATCGTCAGACCGACGGTTTGCGAATCTTTATCATAAAGACTCGACGCGTCGATCGTTATTGATTTATTATCAACGACAAATCCGTAGTTTTCAAGCGTGATCGTCTTTCCTTTGAGCGAACCGTCGAAGGTGATCGTATCGCCGGACTCGGCGTTTTCGATCGCTTCGCGTAACGAAACCAAACCGTCTGAAGGATCGTCGACGTCGAATTCCGTCGTGACGACGGTAGAGAGCGTCGCAACGGTTATCGTCGCGTAATCAGAGTCCGCATGGTCGGAGCCGTCGCCAATCGCTCTGACGCGAACAACGTATTCGGCGTTCTGTTGGAGATCGTCAAGCGCGCGGCTGAGATTTGTCCCGACGTTGACTTCGCTCGACCAGTTCGTCGCGCTCGCGAGCTTATAGGAGACGGCGTACCCGACGGCGTCGGGAACGGCGGCCCAAGAGACGGTAATCGACGTCTTGCGAGAGATGGAGGAAGGCGTCGGAGAGTCCAACTTCGGACATAGCTTCACCGTCCGCGTCGCGGTATAGGCGGAATCGGCGTATTCGCCTCCCTCGCCGAGCGCTTGAACTTTCCAAACGTAAGTCGCGGCGTTATCGAGTCCGGCGAACGTATACGAAACGGTCTCCGCGTCGAGCGTTACGTCGGAGTACGCGGAATCGGTCGTATTCTTCCAAGAGAGTTTGTATCCGCTCGCGTTCGGAACGGCGCGCCATGAGACGGCGAACGTCGTTTCCGTCTTGTCGGTTTCCGACGGGATGATTGGCGTCGGCAACGCGTTTGAAGTCGACGCGCCGACTTGGAACTCGTAACAGCCCAGATCGATCGCGCCTCCGCGAACGCGCCGAGCGCCGTCGAGGTCGGTCAAACTCGGTAAAAAGTCGGAATCGCCTTTATTGAGAGCCTGAGAATTGGCCGCGAGCGTATAGTCTCCCGCCGCCGCGTTCGTAAAGAGCGGTAGCGACTCGTTATAGAGTAAAATATTATCGTCGTCCGTCCAGCTTAAGAAACCCGATAAAACATTGTAGGCGTTTGCGACGGAAGAGGCGCCGTTGAAATGGACGTCGGGACCGTCGGACGCGCTATTGCCGGCGATAATCGTATTATACGCGTTGAGGACGGCGGCGTTGAACAAAGCGACTCCGCCGCCGCCGTCCGCCGCATTGCCGGCAATCGTGCAGTTGTAGAAAGTCGCGTCGTCTCTTTCCAGTTCCAAGCCGCCGCCGTAAGACGCGCTGTTTCCGGCGACAAGACAGTCGATAAGCGTCGCTTGGCCAAAGCAGGAATAGGATCCGCCGCCGTAATTAGCGGCGGTATTGTCCGTTATGACGCAGTCGGTAAACGTCGTTTCGCAAGCGTTTGAATAGACGCCGCCGCCGTTGAGATTGGTGGAATTATTCGTTACGACGCAACCGTCGAGAGTTAACGTTCCGCCGTAAGCGTTAATCGCGCCGCCGCCGATACCGTCGAAGGGACCGTCCGGCGCGGTATTGTTCGTTAGGACGCAGTCGGCAAGCGTCAAGGCGCCGTCGACGGAACGGATTCCCCCGCCGAAATACGCCGTATTGTCGCTGATCGCGCAATTGTTGAGCAAGATCGTCGAGCCGTCGCTGTAAATCGCGCCGCCGCCGAGCGCGTCTTCTGAAAAACCGTTCGTCAACGTTATCCCGTTGATTTCGACGGCTAAGCCTGCGCGAATTTTCAGTATTCTCGACGTTCCCAGTCCGCTAACGGTCAGTCCGGGAATCTGAGCGTCGTCGTCGTAAAGGCTTGACGCGTCGATCGTTATCGATTTGTTTACGGAAAGCGTTCCTCTATCGAGACTAATTGTTCTGCCTTGGAGAAAAGGATCGAACGTGATCGTATCGCCGTCGTCGGCGTAGTATTCAAGCGCTTCGCGCAATGAAATCAGACCATCCAACGGGTTGAGAACGTCGTTCTCCGTCGTGACGACCGTCGACTTCGTATCCGGATCTGGTTCCGGCGTCGCGACGGTTCGCGTCGAGTAATTGGAGTCCGCGAAGTCGAAACCGTCGCCGATCGCTCTGATTCGGACGTCGTATTCGGCAACCGGTTGGAGACCGCGTATCGTATGGCTAAGACTCGTTCCGACGTCGATTTCGTCCGACCAATCCGTCTCGCTCGCGAGCTTATAGGAGACGGCGTATCCGGCGGCGTTCGGGTCGGCGTTCCAAGAAAGGGCGATCGACCTTGCCTCTACCTCGTAGGAAACGGTCGGAACCGACAACAACCGACGCGGTCTCACGGTTCGCGCTGCCGTATAGTCGGAGTCGAGATAACCGTCGGCGCCGGCGAGCGCCTGGACGCGCCAGACGTAAGTCGCGTCGGCGTCGAGACCGGCAAGCGTATACGACGTCGTCGCCGCGTCGAGCGTAACGTAGGAGTACGCGGAATCGGTCTCGCCCCTCCAGCCGAGCCGATACCCTCGGACGGTCGGAACGGCGTCCCATGCGACGGAAACCGTCGTTTCCGTCTTGCCGATTTCACGCGCGTTAAAGGGAGCCGGAAGCGGCTCCGGGTTACTCGGATCGGGCGAAAACTGATATTCGTAAGCTCCGAGGTCGACCGTATTACGAGAAACGCGGAGATTCCCCGCAAGGTCGCCGCTCGTCGTTACGTATTGATTGTTCCCTTCGTCCAGCGCCTGAGAATTCTCCGCGAGGGAATAGTCGCCCAAAAGCGCGTTCGTAAAGAGCGGTTGCGACGCGTTATAGGTTAAATTGCCCGCGCCGTCTGTCCAATTTGCGAAGCTCGACAGCGTATTGTACGCGTTTGCAACGCCGTCCGGCTCGTCGCGATAGACGTCGGCGTCGGCAGTCGACGCGCCGTTCCCCGCAACGATCGTATTATACGCGTTGAAGACTCCTCCCGCCAAATAGGCGCCGCCGCCGAAGCGGCTCGCCGTGTTGTCGGCGATTGTGCAGTTGTAAAGCGTCGCGGTTCCGTCGAGTCCCAAACCGCCGCCGTCGGAAGCGGCGTTTCCGGCGACGAGACAGTCGATCAGCGTCGTTTCGCCGCCGCGAGAATAGAGACCGCCGCCCGTCAAGCTCGCTTCGCTGTCGCGGATCGCGCAATTGACGAGCGACAGCGTCGCGCCGTTATTGTAAAGGGCGCCGCCGACGGCGTTAGAATAACCGTCCATCAGCTCAATTCCCTTGACTTCGACGGCGACGCCCTGTTCAAGGCGCAGTATTCTCGACGTTCCCTGCCCACTGACCGTCAGCCCTAGCGCGGACGTCGTCGCGGCGCGGAGATTGGACGCGTCGATTGTTATCGATTTGCTTACCGTAAGTTCGCCGAGTTCAAGGGCGATTGTCTCTCCTTGAAGCGAGCTAGAGAAGGTAACCGTCGCGCCGGATTCGGCGTAACCGAGCGCTTCGCGCAGCGAAATCAAACCGTCGCACGCGTCGCAAACGTCGACCGCAGTCGTGACGACCGTCGAGGGCGTTTCCGGATATTCGTAAGCGCCGAGGTCGACCGTTCCGTCGTAAACGCGGGAGTTCCCCGCAAGGTCGGCGCTCGTCGTTACATACTGGTTGCTCCCTTGGTTGATCGCCTGAGAGGCGTCCGCGAGCGTATAGTCTCCCGACTTCGCGTTCCTAAAGAGCGGTTGCGACGCGTCGTAGGTTAAATTGTTCGCGCCGGACGTCCAATTGGAAAAACTCGACAGGGTGTTGTACGCGTTCGAAGAGGCGACGTCGGAGAAAACGACGGAACCCGTAATAACCGTGTTATACGAATTAAGAACGCCGGCGCCGTATGCGTCGCCCTTCAAATAGAGGTCGCTTCCGTTGTTCGCCGTATTGTCGGAGAGCGTGCTGTTACGGAGCGTTACGGCGTTTCTAAAGAAATGCAGGCCGCCGCCTGTAGAAGAGGTATTGCCAACGACAAGACAGTTGACAAACGTCGTATCGCCTTTGAAAGAATTCGCTCCGCCGCCCATGGAACGAGCGGCGTTGTTCGCTATGACGCAATTGGTCAGCGTCGCCTCGCAAAAATGCAACCCCACTCCGCCGCCTTCGGAACCGGAATTGTTTGTAACGACGCAATTGGTCAGCGTCGTTTCCGTTTCGGTAGCAAAGACTCCGCCGCCATAACCGAACGAGGTTCCAACGCTATTGTTCGTTACGGAGCAGTTGTCGAGAGACAACGTTCCGCCTGCAACGTACAGAGCGCCGCCGTTGCCGTACACGTCCAAAGCGGCGTTGTTTGCGAGAACGCAGCCGACAAGCGTCGTATCGCTGTTTTGAGAGCGCACGCCTCCGCCGGAACGCGCCGTATTGCCGACGATCTCGCAATTGATAAGCGTCAGCGTTCCGTCGGAACAACTGACGGCGCCGCCGTCGTGCAGAGCGCCATATTCGAGCAAAACGGCGTTGTTCGTTAAAGAACAGTTCGTAAGCGTCGTTTCGCCGGATACGGACGCAAGCCCGCCGCCACACTCTGACGAAACGCCGTCTCGAATCGCGCAATTCTCGAGCGACAGCGTCGCGCCGGAATTGTAAATCGCGCCGCCGCTGGACGACGCATAGCCGTTGGTGAACGCGATTCCCTTGATTTCGACCGCGACGCCCGATTCGACGTACAGAGCTCTCGTCTTTCCCCCGCCGCTGATCGTCAGTCCCGGAGCGGAGGTCGTCGCGTCAAGAAGGTTGGACGCGTCAATCGTTATCGATTTGTCGATGCAGAGCGAACCTTGAGAGGAGACAAGTTTTATCGTTTTACCTTGGAGCGAAGGATCAAACGTAATCGCGTCGCCTTCGACGGAGTATTCGACGAGCGCCTCGCGCAGAGAAATCAGACCGTCGTAAGGATTGACGACGTCCGAATCCGTCGTCACGACGATCGAAGGTTCTTCTCGCACTAAGCTTGGTTCGGTCCATACGGATTTCGGATTGGAATGGGGCGAATTGCTCGCCTTGACTCGGAAAACGTAGTTCGTCGCGGGAGACAGTCCCTCGACCGTATAGGAGTTCGTCGGGATGTTGCCGACGGTTACGACGTCGGAACTGCCGGCGGCGACGTATTCCAGCGTGAAGGTCGCGCCTGGAATCTCGGTCCAAGTCAACGTGATCGAATCCGGCGTCTGCGCGTGCGAAACGATCGTCGGGGCGCTTTGTTCGAGCGGCGTCGCAAAAATGGAGAAGGTTTCGCCCGCGTGCCACGGGTGTTCGACCGGCGAACCGACGCTACTGGCGCCTCCGTTCGCCGCGTAGTTTTCGAGCGGTTCGGACGCGTCCGATTCCTCCTTCAGTTTCGCCTGAGAGAAGGGATCGTCTTGTTCCGCGTAAATAAACGCTTCGATTCCCGTCGAACGTTGGGTCAACGCTTTTTCAAACGATTGCGAGTAGCCGGTCGCCGCGCCGTAGAAGTCATGAGAGGTGATGGACGTTTCGTAGTGATTCGCCGCCGCGCCGCCCGCGAAATGCGCCGCGCCATCGTAGCCGTCGGCGTACCCGTTCGCGATCGAGCGGAGATTTCCCGTCGCAGGATCGAAAATATCGTCTAAGATTCCGCCCGAAAAACATTGCGTGAAAACGCTCGTTACATAGCCTTGCTTAATCTGGAAAAGCGCGTCGCGAACCGACGCCCCGCTGATATTTTCACCCCAGCCGCAAAGATAGTCGTCGTAGTCCGAAGCGTCGTTCCGTTGACCGAACCCGTGATCGAACGTCCAAAACAGCAAGTGCGAATCCGCCGTCCAATCTTCTCTGTTCGCAATCTCGCCAAGCGTCGACGTCAACTCGGCGCCCGTCGCCGCGCGAACCGACGTGTTAAGACCCGTCGCAAAGGTCAGGTTCGACGTCGTTACGCGTTTCTTCGCCTTATCGAAACACAAGTTGAACGACTGCCTCGTCGTGTCGCCGTCCGCATAGAGAATGTAAATCTTGGTCGGATCAACGTGAAATTCTTCAACAAGCGTAAAGTAGTAGTCGACCAACCCGTCGTAATAGTACATGTGGTTTTGCGACGCTTCCACCCCGCCGACGAAGAGGAGCGCGAAGTCGTTCGCGCTCGGCGTCGACGACGCGTTCGGCGTCGCGCCCCGCGGAAAGTACGTCGCCGCGTCCCCGATTAGATAGTCGTACGAGGAATACATGGCGACGTTTTGCGTTTTGACCGCCGTCAGACTGGCTCCCAATTCGGTGGAAAAGGTTGACTGATAGATCGAAACTTCCGGATTGACGTCGGTAAACTTGATTCCGCCGAATTGCAACAGACCGGATTTGACGTCGAACGTGACGGAGGAACCGTTCACCTTGATTGGCGCCATGCCGCTTTTACTCGATAGGATCGAAATCGCGCCGCTCGTCTCGTAATCCACGTTAAGTTCAATCGTTCGTTTGGAAAGATCGAGAGACGTGTTTAAAAGGATGACGTCGTCCCAAGGCGTCTTCGCCGCATCTTTAAGCGCCTTGTCAAACATACTCGCGCTCTTCACCTCGACGATCTGGACGTCGGTCAAGGATTCTGGCAACGACAAATCGTCGTAACGCTGTCGCAAAACTTCATACTCCTCGATCGAAGGACACGAACCGTCCAGCGTCTTAACGGTCTTCACCGACGATTCGGGAGAATTCGTCCGGAAAACGCCGTCCCCGAGCGCTCTCACCGTCACCTTGTACGAAGTCTTGGCTTCAAGACCGTCGAGAATGAGACGATTCTCCGACGCCGCGACTTCCACCTCCGTGAATGCGTCCGTCGTTTTTGTCGCATTCTTGTAGCTCACCACATAGCCCGTCGCGCGAGGATCGGGAGTCCATTCGACGCAAAGAGCGTCGGACGCGATTCCTCGGGTCGATTCCTGCGTGACCGTCGGCGCGGCGAGCGCGGTCGCGACGATCGGCGTCGACCGCGTCGTCAGCGTTACGGCGGAAGCAAATTCCGCCTCGTCGTAATCCCCCGCGATTGACGTGAAGCAGATTTTGATTTGATATTCGGTATTCGGCTCGAGTCCCGTAATCCGCGTATAGGTCTCCGGCGCGGCGACGGTCGCCGAGTCAAACGTCGTCGAACCGACGGGCGCCCATGCGATCCTATATTCGACCGCGCTTGGAATGGAGTCCCAATGGAGCAGAATGGAGTCGTCCGAAACGTCGGTCGCGGTAAACGTCGGACTGGAGGCTTTCGCCGTCCTAACGGCGACGGCGGCGGACCAATCGGAGTCGAGGTAAAGACCGTCGATTCCCCGCGCTCTTACGAAAACGTCGTACTCGGAGTCCGGTTGGAGACCGTTAATCGCGCAGCCCGCCTTTGACGCGTCGACGTTGACGGTTACGGCGGCGCCGTCGGTCGCTTTGTATCTCACGCTATAGAACGCGGCGTGCGCGACGGGCTCCCAAGAGAGCGTCAAGGAAGTCGACGCGGCGACCGCGGTTACGTTCGGCGTTTCGAGACGCTCCAACGCGTTCTCGTCCACTTCGGACGTCGCTATCGAAATCGTCTCCGAGTAGTCGGAATCCAACGTTGCGACGCCGTCCCCGAACGCTTGGACGCGAACCTCGTATTCCGTCCCCGAATCGAGATCGTCGATCGTATAGCTCAGCTCCGTTCCCGCGTCGAATTCCGTCCATTCCGTCTCGTCCGCGAGCTTATAGGAGACGCCGTAACGCTCGGCGTTCGCGACCGCGTCCCAACTCACCGTCAGCG
>CAMZHY010000076.1 GCA_947307005.1 uncultured Planctomycetaceae bacterium | reverse complement strand
CCGGAGTCTCGGTCGTTTTGTCCTTATCGGGTCTGTCCCATCGGGGCGCACGTCGATCATAATTTAGGCAAGATTACCGGTTTTGCGATCGATCAGGGGATAACGTTCGCCTACGGGCCGAAGATGAACGGGGTCGTTGAAGTGACGTCGCTCCAGTTTCCGAAGCGCGCGCAGTGGTTCGTTCACAATCCTCCCCGACCCGAACGGGACTGGGCGGACTACTTTCGCGGGGCGACGCTCGCGCTCGGCGCGCGATATCCGCTGAGCGTCGGGATTTGCGGCGTCTTCGACGGGTCGTTGCCGATCGGCGGGCTTTCTTCGTCGGCGGCTGTGACGATTTCGTTCCTCGCGGCGCTTGCTCGCGTCAATAAGATCGAGCTTCAACGTCAGGAGATTATCGACCTTGCGTACGAGGCGGAGAAGGATTACGTCGGCGTCTCCGTGGGAAAACTCGACCAGTCGTGCGAAGTTCTTTCCAAGGCGAACTCGATGCTCTATCTCGACACGCTCGACGGTTCTTACGAGGTAATTCCCACGAACCCCGCGTCGAAGCCGTATCTTTTCGCGATCTTCTTCTCAGGACTGGAACACAATCTCGTCGGATCGAAGTACAATATGCGCGTCGACGAGCTTCGCGCGGGCGTCTACGCGCTTCAAGCGTTTGCGGGGATTCCGTACGGAAAATTTGGCGAATCTTTCGCGAGAACGACCCCGCTCGAGGTTTACTGGGAATATCGCGAGAAACTCCCCACGCCGTGGCGCAAACGTTGCGACCACTGGTATTCCGAACAGGATCGCGTTGAACGCGGCGCTGAAGCGTGGCGACGCGGCGACGTTGAAGAGTACGGCAAACTCTCTTTCGAGTCGGGAATGAGCAGCATTGTCAACTGGGAAAGCGGCGCGCCGGAGCAGATCAAACTCTATGAAATTATGCGCAATACCGACGGAATCTACGGCGGGCGTTTCGCGGGAGCGGGCTTCAAAGGATGCTGCCTCGCATTGATCGATCCGGCGAAGAAAGACGACGTTCTCGGTTCGGTGACAGACGCGTATCTGCGTGAATATCCTCACCTTAAAGAAAAATATTCCTGCTGCGTAAGCGCTGCTTCGGAGGGAATCGTCCTATGAAATGTCTTTTCCTCGCCGCCGGTTACGCGACGCGGCTCTATCCCCTTACGGAAAACTTTCCTAAACCGCTCCTTAAAGTCGGAAGCAAGAACATTCTGGAACATCTTCTCGACGACCTTGCGTCTGCGAAAGAAATCGACCAATTCTACGTCGTAACAAACGCGAAGTACGCGCCGGTCTTCCGCGAATGGGCGGCGACGCGTCCTGAAAAAATCGACGTCGTCGACGACGGCACGTCGACGAACGAAACGCGGCTCGGCGCCGTTCGCGATATTATTTTCGCTCTTGAAACGCGCCAAATCGACGACGATCTCTTCGTCCTTGCGGGGGACAATCTTCTCGATTTCAGTCTTGTCGGGTTCCTGAACTACGCGAAAGAGAAGGGCGCGAGTTGCGGAATGCGGTACTATGAGCCGGACGTCGCAAAACTGCGGAAGGCGGGCGTCGCCGAAATTGCCGAGGACGATCGTATTCTTGCGATGACCGAGAAACCGCAGGAACCGAAATCCCACTGGTGCACGCCCCCGTTTTATTTCTACCGTCGCGAAGACCTTCCGCTGGTGAAGTCTTCCGTCGACGCGGGATGCGGCGTCGACGCGCCGGGGTCCCTTCTCGCATGGCTTGCGACGCAAGCTCCCGTCTACGCGTATCTTGCGCCCGGCGCGCGACATGATATCGGCGATCTTGCCAGTTACGAAAAAGCGCAAAAACTCTTTGAGGAACGCGGATTATGACCATACGTTCGACCTGCCTTGCCGTCCTGTTTGGCTTGTTCTTGACCGTCGCGTCGGCGTTTGCCCAGGAGCGCGATTCCGGCGCGCTGCTCGAGAAAATTCTCGCGCTCCCTTGCGTAACGGGCGAACATGTCGAACCGGTCGACGGATTCGTCGCCTATGGCGGCGCGTGGCGCGTTTCCAACGACGGCGTTGTTTCCGCCGCCCCAGATTCCGGCGCGAGACTGACGTGGAACGCCCCTGAATGGCAGACTGCGAAATCGGGCGAGATTGAACTTGAACTCCGTTTTCAGTCCGCTTCAGAAGGCTTTAGCGGACTGTGCTTTAAAATCTCCGATTCCGCGACGGGCGCCGACGCGTTCAACGGGTACGAAATCGGCTTTAACCCCGCTTTGAAGGTCGTCAATATCGGCGCGCATCGTCAGAACTATACGCCGCTGAAGCGAGTTCCCTTTGACGTTCCAATCGGCGAGTTCTTTAAACTTCGCGTTCGCTTCGACGAGACGGGCTTTGTTTTTTACCTCAACGGCGAATACGCCGGGGAATACCATGAAGACGCGCCGAAAAAGGACGATCCGCTTCGCGCCGGAACATTTGCGCTTCGAATCTGGCAAAACGCGGTCGAATACCGTAATCTCCGCGTCCGACTCGACGACGTCCTTGACGCGCCCGTCGTCGCCGTTCCTTTTGCGGCGCCCGCGTTCGACGAATCCGCCGCGCCGGAAACGCTTGACGTCGATGAACTTCCGCCATTTATCTACATTGCGAGGTCGCTTCTCAACCGTCCGAATTCCGTCGGCAACGATTTATGGCAGGCGACGCCGAAAAAGCCTGGCTGCGCCATACGTTATGTCGATCCATCCCGTCCGGAGAATGGGACTAAAACCCTTTTTGAAGATCCCGACGGGTCGATTTACGACATGAATCTGTCTTTCGACGCGAAGACCGTCTTCTTTTCCTATCGTCCGAAAGACTCCGCGTACTGGAATATCTGGCGGATCGGAATCGACGGCTCCGGTCTGACGCAACTCACGCGCGGTCCGTTCTTTGACGTGTCGCCCGTCGAACTTCCCGACGGCGGGATCATGTTTGTCTCAACGCGCCGCTTCGGACGGACCGTGTGCCAGCCCGGTCCCGCGTCGAACCTGTTTCGCATGAACCCCGACGGTTCCGGGATAACGTGCGTCAGTATGAACACGCTTTCCGATTTCAACCCGCAGGTTCTGCCCGACGGGCGCGTTCTCTTTACGCGCTGGGAATACGTCGACCGCGACCTTACGTATCGCCAGTCGCTGTGGACGGAAAACCCCGAAGGAACGCTCTATCAGCTTTTCTACGGGAACACGCTGCGCGATTTCGGTTCTATTCTGCAAGCGCGTCCGATCCCCGGCGCGCCCGCGTCGAAAGTCATCGCGTCCTTTACGCCGCATCATGGGTATCCGCACGGCGCGATCGGCGTCGTGGATCGGTCAAGGGGAATTGAGTCCGGACGCGGCGAGGGTTACGTCTTCTGGTCGAAAGAATTTGACGTCGTTCAAGACACGTCGCGCGAATACGCGTGGCGCGATCCGTTCGCGCTCGACGAGGAACGCGCGATTTGCGCCTTTGGCTCCGAAGATCGAACCGTGTTGGGGCCTAATTCCACCGGGTCGAGTCTTCGCTATCGCATTTGGCTCCTCGACTGCGACGGAAACCGCAAACTTCTCTGCGAAGAGCCTGAACTTGATTGTTTCTGCCCGATCGCCGTTGAAGAGACGTCGCGCCCGCCCGTCCAGCCGTCGCGTATCGCCAAGCCGAATCTGAGAATGAAGTTGCGTCCGCGCCTCAAACCGGACGAACTCTTTTCCGGTCTGCGGCAGACCGACGGCGTCGAGCCGCATGACGAGTATTCCGCCCTTGCGGAACGCGTCAACGCGAATCCCGACGACGAAACATGCCGCGTCGACGCCGACGTTTGGGGGATTCCCGAACGGATGAACCTTATGGACGGCGACCCCGTCGGACAAGTCGCGCTCGCCGACGTTTATCAAGGGCTGGAACCGACCGTCAAACGCGGCGCTGTCAAGAAGCTGCGAATTATGGAGCAAATCCGCAAGACGGAAGAGCTTTACGACCGTTCCTTCGACCAGTCTCCGTCGATGGGCGTCGCGACCTATTACGCCAAACGCTGCTGGGGCGAGGTTCCCGTCGAAGAGGACGGGAGCGCGAATTTCTACGTTCCCGCGCTTCGAGAAGTCTATTTTCAGGCGCTCGATGAAAAAGGACGCGAAATTCAACGCATGACGAGCGCCGTGCAGTTCATGCCGGGAGAATCAATCGGTTGCGTCGGCTGCCACGAGGATCGCGACGCGACGCCCGCGACCGCGCAAGAATCCAGCCGGCGACCAATCGCAGGATTGCGCGCGCCGGACGTCCCCGTGATTCCTGACTATATTTACGACGCCTACGAGGAACGCCTCGCAAGCGGCGGCAATAAAACGCTCGACGCGGGCGTCGTCGACTATCGCTCTCTCGTGCAGCCCGTTCTGGACAAATACTGCGTCTCATGCCACGAGGGCGCCGACCCTGCGGGCGGTTGCGACCTGAGCGGCGACCTGACGCGGTATTTCTGCGAGTCGTACGAGTCGATTCTGTTGAGAAGCCGATCTTATCGTCAGGCTGACATGCTTACGGGTAAAATGCCCGAATCTCAACAAAAACTCGGCAAACCGCTGGCGCAGTTTTACTGGCTTCTCTTCACGACGAGCGCCGTCAACGAACCCTATACGACGGGGACGCTTGCGAGTCGATTGCCCGATTACTTTGCGGAAGAGCATTGCGGCGTGAAAGTCGATGAAAAATCGATGGAACGCGTTGATTTTTGGCTCGATTCCAACGCTATTTACCAGGGAACTTACGCGCATTCTCGACCTCAATCCGCAGGACGACGCGACCGCTGGGCGCCCCTCGACGGCAAGGGGCAGGCGAAATGGTTTGACGACGAGTTTAAGCCTGTTTACGACCGAAAGTGCGCCGAATGTCACAAAGATATTCTCGGCGGCAACCACGATTTTAAAGACGTTCACGACGCGCGCAATATTGACTGGACGGGGCGTTTCGCTTGGCTTAACCTGACGCGTCCCGAATTCAGCCCGGCGCTGACCGCGCACCTCCCGAAAGAGCAGGGCGGACGAGGACTTTCGGTCGAACCCGGAGCCGCCGCGCAGCGATATGTCTTTGAAACGAAGGACGACCCCGATTGGCAGACGATGCTTCACGCGATTGAAAAAGGCCGCGCCGACGCGCTCGCGCGTCCTGAAGCCGATCAACCGGGCTTCAAAGGCGCGCGACCTGAACCATAGCGTCTGATTTGCGACGAATAACGAAACGCCGAATTGTAAATTGATTCCGCGATCAGTTTACAGTTCGGCGTTTTGTTCAAATCGCCGGTTTCACGGTAAAGAACGGCGCCCGACGCCATCTTTTGTTGAAATTGCGCGACATAACGCGGTGAAGATAGAAAAGAGAACCGCCCTGAGACAAGTGTTTTTTTAGATGCGTTTGGCCTTCTTCAACGCCTTGGCTTCTGCGAAAAAGCGCCCTCCAACGACGCAGCGAACGACTCGGTAAAACGGGAGAAACGGGAGCGACAGCTTGTATTTATAGAACGTCGGGTATCTCGAAGCAAACGATTTATACCGGGCGTTTTTTCGGCTGACGGGAATGAAGAACCGACGCGCTATGTAGCCGAGTTTTCCCCACTTTCCAAGCCCGTTCTGAACAACGTTCAAATAATTTCCCTCAAAGCCGGACTCGAGGAAAAAGTTAAGCGTCTTGGATTCCTCGACGTCGAGTTTCTCGCGCGCAAAGAGACGCGTCGATAACGCGCGGTTCGACGCTTCAAAATCGGCGAGTCCCATCTTTTCCGCTTCTCGCGTTACATATTCCATGTCGAGACGTTCATTTTTCAGATAGAGACACGTGTCGATAAGCGAACGCAACCCTGTCCCCTCCATAGAATAGTGTTTGTGTTCATGCGCGATCATGTAGAGGTAAAAGTCTTCCGGCGTGAAGCGTTTTGTAAAACCGTCGCCAACGAGACGCTCTTGGACGTTTTCATAGTACTCATATACTTCTTTATTTAGGTAAGGGAGAAAGAGCGAGCGATGCATCTCAAAGGTTAGGCATGGTCCTTTGAAATAGATATCGTGACAGACTATCCCGAATACTTCCCTCTCAAAACCGAGTTTTTCCATGATCGTTTTTACGTCTTGAGCTCGAGTCGAATCGATAAGGACGTCGTAATCCGCCATTTCCCTCATGCCGAATATGGGATAGTACGCTTTTAGCTCAGACCCTTTGAGCGCCGCATGCCATATCCCAGCGGACGTTAGTTCGGACTTAATCTGCTCGAAAGCTTGTTGAAAGAGCGTGGCTCGTCGCAACGCGCCCGCGATAACGACAGGGGAATAGGCATGGCGAATGCCCGACTTTTCAAGCGTCATCGCGACCAACGCTGAGAGCATGTGGTAGGAAGCGACGTAAAAGACGGCGTCAACGTCGGCGATTCGGCTCGAATCTGCGATTTCGTCGTTTATCGCGCAGGTCGCTAGATAGATCAGATTCTGACTCGCGCGCGCTCGTTCTTCTTTGGTCAATTTCTTTCTTTTTCTCGTCGCCGCAGTCATTTTTTCTTTCGCCTCAATGGAAAACGCAAGAAGCCGCGCCGTTATTTCGCGGGACGCCTCAAGAGAATCTGTTGATTACAGGGAATGATTCTCCAGCCGAACGCAACGACTTTTATCGCTCAGACGTCGCGTGATTATACAACGAATTGGACAATTCAAAATCGGCGCTTTTTTCGAAATCTCGCCGTAGACGCCAAAACGATGCGGCGCGTTAGAAGGAACGCCGTTATTGACCTCGCGCTAAGACGGAGGATTGGCTCTTCAAAAACGCAAAGCGGACGCTCTCTGAAGGGGGGTGGTCGCTCTTTTCAGGACGAATGGTTCAAGAGTCCGTTCCTACGGCCGCAATCGCTTGACGGCGACTCCGTGTTTAGTTATAATACGAAGTGGTCGTTGGTTAGACGACGGAAATTCGTTTCCGTTCGTTTGCCGCGCTAAAAGCAGGGGGCAAGTTTGCGTATCGATAAACGTCGTGGAAGTTCGTAATTCGTCAGAAACTGTAGAGAATGGCAAAGTGTATTGTCGTGGAGCTTGCGGGCGTTCCGGTTGAGGTTGTCTGCAGAACGAGGGAAAACTACGAGTTTCTTAAGGGCTACGAGACGGACAAAGCGCCTCTCGCACATGTCGAGCCGACCGACCACGACCTTGAGTCAGTGGGCGCGTTTTTGCGTTTTTTTAATGAGAGCGAAGGCGACCTGCGTCATGAATTGACCGACGTTTATGTCGAAAATTTCGAACTCGAATCGCAACTCGCTATGACGCTTGTGCCCTACGGAATTCTGCAGTTACACGCTTCCGCGCTCTGTATGGACGGCGAAGGGTACGCCTTTACGGCGCCGAGCGGAACCGGCAAGAGCACGCACTCGAAACTGTGGCGGGAAGCGTTTGGCGATCGCGTCGTCATGATCAACGACGATACCCCGTTGATTCGCATTGAAGAAAACGCCGTTTTCATATGCGGCTGCCCGTGGAGCGGCAAACACGGGATCGCAACCAACGCGTCGGCGCCTTTGAAAGCGATCGTAACGCTGGAGCGCGGAGTCGAGAATCAGATCGAAGAGATTAGCGCGGCGGAAGCCTTTCCCGTCGTCTTCAAACAGACGCGCGCGTCCGGCAATCGGAGAATTCTTATCAAGATTCTGAATCTAGAACGTCGCCTTCTCGAAAGGGTCAAGTGCTTTCGGTTACGTTGTAATATGTCGTCCGACGCGCCGCTCGTCGCGTGGCGCGGACTGAGTCGCTAAACAGAATCGCATCCCCTTTAAAAGAATAAAAAACGTTTTCCTTTTGAAGAAGGAGTATTCCGGTGAAAAAATATACTGTTCCGTCGATGGAAATTCTCGATATTAAAAACGACGCGATTTATACGGCATGCTACGTTGATATGTATAACCTTTTCAGTGGCGACGATAACGGAGGCTCTTGCGGTTATCACGATAATGGATCATGTCCTAAATTCCGTTCGGGCGAAGGTCATTGCGATCCTCATCATAATCCCCATAATCCTGACTAGGGCGTGTTGACACAACAAACTAAAGGATCGTATGTCAACGCAGGACGGATTGTTGCTAAATATGTTTTATCGAGTTTGTCGTATCGCGTATCAACGCGTCGAAAACGCTTCAACCTTCGAAAAAACGCCCGCTTCATTGCGCTGTTTGTACAATTCTTTATCGTAGTCCCAAGGTTCGAGTCGATTCCTTTTAGGAGGCGCTACGCGGATCATTCCGCAATCGACGCCGCAATTTCTCGTGCGATCGCCTTCGTAGACTTTGTCCATCAGAAGACTTGCTCCTGAAGAGCGTCCTGTGAGACTCCTAACGAGCGTTCGACCTTGCGGCGCGTCGCGCAAGTTTCCCGCCGATAAAGACAACGCAACCACCAAAGAGGAACAACTAACGATCGCGTGAATTTTGGCGTTGGAAGCGCTCGAAACCATCTCCAATTGTTAAGGAAAATTCACAGTGAAACTGAAGTCCGATTTTATCACGCAAACGATCGAAGACACGCAATTCCTCCTTTCCGTCGCGGGGCGCCACTTTAACGGGATTATCCGTAGCAACGAGACGGCGGCTTTTATCGTCGATCAGTTGAAGGAGGAAACGACCGAAGCTGCGATTGTCGACGCGTTGCTCCGCGAGTACGACGCGGAGCGCGAAACGGTCGAAAAGGACGTCGCGAGGATTGTCGACCTCTTGCGAAGTAATAACATCTTGGAGGAGTAGCGTTCGACGTCGAGTTTCGTCCGACGCAGAAACGCGGCGCTCTTGCTTGTCTTGCAATCTCTTCTTGCCGAAGCGTCCAGCGTCGTCGACGCGGCGTTCATTCCCGATTCTTTGCAAAACGCAAAAGGCGCTTGAAATGTTGAAGGTTTTCCTGTTTAATATCGGTCGGTTCTTTTTGTCGTCCTTCACAAAGAGGCTTGTCCTATGAACGCGCGTGTCTTAACTCTATTTATTGTCGCGGCGATCGTTAGTTTCGCGACTCCGAACGTCAAGGCTTACGATTCCCGCATTTGGGTCGACGCGACGGGCGAGTTTTCCGTCGTCGGCGCCTTTGATCCGGAACGTTCTTTTGCGAACGGTTCGGACTCCGTCGTGATTGTCGATAAGCGCGGACGGTCTTATCAGTGTTCCGTTGGGAATCTTTCGGAAACCGATAACGAGTATCTTGAAATCGCGAAAAAAGTTATGGCCGGCGACGCCGCCGCGGAAGAAGAACTCGATTGGATTCTCGATTCCGCTCGAGAACAGGGCGTGCGGCGCGTTGTAGAAGTCGACGGGGTCGAATACGCGTTCCGTTGGGTTCCGCCCGGGAAATATTCCGAGCCGACCGACGTCTTAGATCCGAACATCCCTCGCTCTGTAGCGGCGAACTATTCCAGCGCGAAAGCGAAGAAAACCGTCCCGAAAAAATTCGTGAAAACGGGGTTCTGGATGCTCGAGACGGAAGTCACGCTGGAAATGTTCAACCAGTTCGTGACCGAGACGAAATATAAACCGGGTCCGCGCTCCGACGGCGCCCCCGCCGTTTTGAATTTGCAGCCGAGACAAAATTCCGACTCGCCTTACGATGAATTCGACGCCGCTAACGAAGTAAAGACCGCCAAACCGAAACCGCGTCAGAACGAAGAGTCCGAAAAGAGTCGAATGATCGGATATTCCGCGACCCCTAAGAAGACCGCCGGTCTCAAGCGCGGCGACGAATACACGTGGAAGAATCCCGGATTTCCGCAGACGAAAACACACCCCGTAACACTCGTTACTCCCGCCGACGCGACCGCGTTCTGCTCGTGGCTCTCGAAGAAACTTGTAAAACCGGTCAAACTTCCGACGACCGAACAATGGTTCCTTGCGGCGCAGCCTGAACAATTCGACGTCGCCTATTCCTCCCTCTTTCAACTCTGGTGCTTTGGCGGCTCTGAAAGTTGGGAACGCGGTAATCTTCCCGACGCGAATTATCCAATCATCTGTCCGAGTCACGTTTATTTGCTCGACCGCATTAATTTCGTCTATCGCGACTCCTATCGTTTTACGGTTCCCGTCGGCTCGTTTAAACCGAATCGTAACGGACTCTTCGATATGGTTGGCAACGTTGGCGAAATCGTCGCGGACGATCCGAACGTCGTCGAGAGTCGCGGCGGAAGCTGGTTCCATCTCCCCGGCTTCAACCCGATCTGCTGGATTCCGGTCAGCGCGTTAGGGTACGAGTCGATCGATCGCGCGATTCGCGATTATCAGGCGAGTCGGACGGCGCCTGCCTTTACGGAACCCGTCGCCCAGGATCCTTATTACGATACGTATTCCTCCGATCCGAATTCTTACGACAGTTCCCTAGTTGGCGGCTCCGTCAGTCTCCAAGGCGGACAAAACGGCGGACGGCTTCAAGGAAATCCATTTGCGCAAGACAATAAGGCGAAGCCGTTCATACACGTTGATATTCTCGACGTCGACGCGACGTGTTATACAGGCTTCCGCGTCATTATTCAATGAGACGCGACGCGAACGGACGCGACGTTAAAAAAAGACCGGCGCTTTGATTGGAGCGTCGGTCTTTTTTTATCCTGTTTTATCGATTGCGCGAGAGGTCGCGCGGCGCTAAAGCGCGTTACGCAAGCTTTTCCGCGAGGAACTTCTTCGCCGCCTCAAACGCCGCCGGAACGCCCTCGGGCTTCTTGCCGCCGGCCTGCGCCATATCGGGACGTCCGCCGCCGCCCCCTTGGATATGGGACGAAACCGCCTTAACGAGTTCGACTGCGCTGACCTTGCGTTCGACAAGATTGCGCGTCATAGCGGCGATGAGCGAGACTTTCTTCGCTTCGGAATCGACGTTTGCGAAAAGAATCGCGGCGTTTTCCGACTTGCGACGGATTAGGTCGATCGCTTCGCGCAGCGCGTTCGCGTCGGCGTCTTGGATCGTCAGCGTGACGAAATCGACGCCGCCGATCTTTTCCGCGTTCTTGAGGAGTTCGTCGACGGAAACGACGTCTTTCTTC
>CAMZHY010000075.1 GCA_947307005.1 uncultured Planctomycetaceae bacterium | reverse complement strand
TAGAGAATTTGACCTTGAGTCTTGCGATTCCGGCGGCGTTTCTTTGGGCGAGTTGCTTTTTTACGATAGCGAAGACGGATCGTCTCTCCACATTGGCGACGAACTCGGCGATTTTAGTCTTGTTTGCGAAGACGTGGAATTCGTAAATATCGAACCTCTTCGCTGGAGATAGAATACGCCTTTTCGATAAACGCGACGCGATAACTTTAATAGAGATTGACGTAACGCTTATTCTTTAACTCTTGATAGACCCGAACGACGCTCTTCTTGATATTGTAGGAGCAAATGATAAAGTTATAAAGAAGCGGCGGGCGACGTTCTTGATTTTCCAAAGAATTCCCAGATCGAGAACGACTCTTTCCTTCTTTTAAGGAGAGAGGGGAAAATTGAGCGAATCGTAGCTATATGTCAAGACTTTCGTCCACATTTACGCCTTTGAGCTTTTTCGAAAGGGAGAGCGTTCTATGCGTTGCGGATTGTTTCCTCTTAAAGACTTGCGTTTCCATATCGCCGTCGCGTTTGCCGTCGGCGCGGTCGCTTTATTGTCGACTTCGTCCGTCATGGCGGCGGAGCCGGTCGAGGCTTCGGAAGAGATCGCGACGATTCCGACTTATCCCTTTGGACTGGCGGATCAGAATCCGATCTTCTATACGGGGCGCGTATATCAGGGAGCTCAGGGGCGCGTCTATCCGTACGCGATGCGCGACGTCCTCAGCGACGAGAAGTCCGACGCGCCGTACCGGATTCTCCGCCTTGAAAACGAATACGTCAAGCTGGGAATTGCGCCCGACCTTGGCGGTCGTATTTTCCAAGCGACGGATAAAACGGACGACTACGATTTCTTCTATCGTCAACACGTCGTGAAGCCCGCGCTCATCGGAATGTTGGGCGCGTGGATTTCCGGCGGCGTCGAATGGAACATCCCGCATCATCATCGTCCTTCGACCTTTATGCCGGTCGACTGGGCGATTGCGGAAAACGACGACGGCTCCAAGACGGTTTTCGTCGGCGAGACGGAACTTCGTCATCGAATGAAATGGAACGTCGCGACGAAACTCTATCCGGGCAAATCGCTCGTCGAAGCCGAAGTGACGGTCGAGAATCGGTCGCCCTATATCCAGTCAATGCTCAGTTGGGCGAACGTTTCCGTGCATTGCAACGAGAATTATCAGGTGATCTTCCCGCCGACGGTTCAGTTTGGCACGGGACATTCTAAAACCGCTTTTTCCGATTGGCCAATCGACGGCGGAGTCGATATTAGCTGGTGGAAGAATCACACGGAATTTTCTCGTTCCGTCTTTGCGTGGGATTTCGATTCCGATTTTCTCGCCGGTTACGACTTCGGCAAAGACGCCGGGACGGTTCACGTGGGGAACGTCCGCGTGGTCGCGGGCAAAAAGTTCTTTTTATGGGGTAATCATGAACGCGCCCGCGTTTGGGATAACGCGCTTACCGACGACGACGGTTCTTATCTCGAACTCATGGTCGGCGGCTGGTCCGACAATCAGCCCGACTACAGTTGGATAGGTCCTGGCGAAACGCGACGATATAAACATTATTGGTTCCCGGTTTCGAAGATCAAACACGTCAAAAACGCGAATCTCAACGGCGCGATCAACCTCGAAAAAGTCAATGCGAGCGAGATTTTCGTCGGATTCTGCCCGACCGAAAAGCGCGACGGCGTCGCGGCGACGCTCTTCGTTGATTCAAAGCCCGTATGGAACAAGACGTTCGACGTCGCGCCAGGCGCGCCCTTTGTCGAGAACGTCAAACTCGATCAAACGCTCGACGAAGAGTCGCTCGCTCTCGTTGTGACCGACTCGTCCGGGCATGAATTGATCTCCTACCAAACGGTCGTTCTTGAACCGAAAGAGAAGCCCGAACCTGTCGCGCCATTTGGCAAGCCGGAGGATTATAAGACCGTCGAAGAACTTTATCTTGCGGGCATGCGCCTTGAACAGTTCCATAACGGTCAGCGCGATCCGATGGAGTTCTACAACGAGGCGCTGAAGCGCGATCCCGGCGACGCGCGCGTGAATACGGCGGTCGGGATTCGTCTTCTGCGCGACGGCAAATGGTCGGAAGCCGCGGAATGTCTACAGAAGGCGCTCGAACGTTTGGAGAAGAATTACACGCGCGTCCGCGACGGCGAGCCGCATTATTACCTCGGTTTTGCCTACCGTCATTTGGGACGCGAAAAGGAGGCGGAAGACCAGTTCTGGCGCGCCTCGTGGACGACCGGATATCAGTCGGCGGCGTTCTACCAGCTTGCGGAACTCGCGGCGCGACGCGGTTCGTTCCTTGAGGCGCTCGAACTCGTCGAAAGGTCGTTGACCGTCAACGCGGATAATCCGAAGGCGCTGACTTTCAAAGCGTGGGCGATCCGCCGCGTCTTAGCGGAACGCGAAAGGGATCCCGGCGCGCTTTCTAACTACGTCGCCGGGAACCGCGTTTTCCAGACGAACGAGCTTACGCTCGAACGCGCCGTCGAAATTCTCGACGGCGTTCTCAAGCGCAATCCGCTCGACTACGCCGCCGCGATCGAAAAAAGTTTCGTCCAAAACGAAGACGTCGCCGCGACGTTCGCCGCGATCGAAAATGGGCGCGGCGTCCTCGATTCGCGACTCGATTCCGCCGTCATCCGTCAACAGGAGCTTCTCGAGACGGTCGCGGACTATCTCAATCGCGGCGCTTTCGACGACGCGCGCGCGCTTCTTGAGGCCGCGATCGCCTACGGCGAGCCGTTTTCGAACGTCTCGACGATCCGTTACTACTTGGGCTGGACGATTCTGCAAGAAAAGGACGACGAATCCGGCGCGGTCGAACGGTTCAAAGAAGCGTCGAAACTCTCCAACGCGTACGTCTTTCCGTTCCGCCCGGAAGAGCTCGCGATGTACGACGCGATCGTCAAACTTTGCAAAGACGACGCGCAGGCGCTCTACGAGTACGGAGATTTGCTCTATTTCCTGAACGAACCGAAGAGAGCGGCGGAACGTTGGCGCGAGTCGACGCAGGCGCGGCCTGAATTCGGACGCGCTTGGCGCAATCTTGGATTCGCCGCAGGTCAGGAGAAACGTTACGACGAGGCGTTTGCGTATTACCGTCAGGCGCTCAAAGACGACGGCTCCGATCCTCGCTTTATCTACGAGGAGGATCAACTCGCCGCAAAGGCGGGCGTCGCCGCTTCCGAGCGTCTCGCGACGCTTCGAAAATACCGTCCGGCGGTCTTTATGTACGACGACTGCGTCGCGCGATACGTCGAACTTTGCAATGAAACGGGCGATTTCGACGAAGCGATCGACGTCCTTGCGAATCGGCATTTCCACGTTTGGGAGGGCGGACGCGACGTCCATTCGCTCTTCGTCGACGCGAGGTTGCTGCGCGGGATTAAACGTCTCGACGCGAAGGATTTCGACGGCGCCTTAAAAGATTGCCAAGCCGCCGCGGAATGGCCTGCAAACTTTGAAGCGGCGCCGCCGCTCGGCGGCGGTCAGAACGCGAAAATCGCCTTCCTGACGGGATTTGTCTACGAAATGCAGGGGAACGCGCGGGAAGCGTCGCAATCTTTCGAAAAATGCGTCGATCCGAAGAACGCGCCGAATTCGATTCGTTCCGAACAGACCTTCTATCGCGTTCTCGCGCTCCGAAAGCTCGGGCGCGACGGAGACGCGTCGCGGCTCGAGGAGTCCTTCCGAAAGGCGGTCGCCGACGCAGCCGCGAAGACGCCCGCGATCGACGAATTTTCCAAGTTCGGCGAAGAGGGGACGAGCGCCGAGCGCGCCGCCGAAGTCTACTTCCAAAAGGGGCTCGCCGCGAAGCTTGCGAATGATTCCGCCGGCGCCGCGTCGGCGTTTGACGCCGCCCTTAAACTCAATCCGAACTTGATTTGGGCGGCGACGCTTCGCGATCTGTTCTGACGCGTCTTCGCTTTTGCCGAAAATAAAAACGCCAGAAAGGTTCAAATCGACCTTCCCGGCGTTTTTAACGTTTTGCAACGCGCGACAAACGGTCAGAGCGTGAGTTTCCACGGGTCGCGATACGTCGCGCCGAGAAGATCGTTCGCCTCCTCGATATTCGTGATTCGCTCGTTTTCGGCGTCCCATTCGATTCGTTGTCGGACGGCGAGCGAGATGTTCGCCAGATGGCTCATCGTCGTGCTCAGATGCGCTTCTTCGACGTCCGTGTTGGGGCGCTGGCGCGACCTCATGCAGTCGATGAAGTTTTGCGCGTGGAGCGCGGTCGCGTCGAGGTTCTGTTGCGACGCGCCGTCGAGCGTATAGATTTCCTCCTGCGCTCGCGGACCTTTCTCCTGGAACTGTCCGGGTTTCTCGGGCTTAATAAGATAACGGTTGTCGTAAACGTAACAAGTTCCCTGTGTTCCGCGATATTCGACGTAGCCGAGCGGCTTATAGTTTTCGTCCGTCGCCATCATCGGGTTGCCGCTGCTCTCGAAATGGTTGAAGATTACAAGGCGTCCGGAGGCAAACTCAAAGCACGCCGCGAGCGTGTCGGGGATTGTGCGGTCGTCGTCGACGACGTATTTTCCACCCATTGCGCAGACGGACGCAGGCGCTTTTTCATTGAGGGCCCAACGGATAAGGTCGAAGAAGTGGACGCCTTGGTTCGCGATCTGGGAACAGTATTCGCCCCACCATCGGAATTTATAAGGCGTGATGTTCTCTTGATATTCGCGTTCCGGACGCGGTCCGAGCCAGAGTTCCCAGTCGAGATTGTCGGGCGGGGTCGTCGGCTTTGCCTTTCCCATGCCGGACGGGTACATATTGGAGCAGTGTGAAGTTCGTGCGACGGCGACGCGTCCGATTTTGTTTTCAAGCCCCAACTCGTTGAAAATCCTTTGATACAACGGCGCGCTGCGGCGATGAATCCCGACTTGAACGACGCGATCGTATTTTCGCGCCGCCTGAACCATTGTTCGACCTTCCAAAATCGAAGTCGCGAGCGGTTTTTCACAGTAAACGTCTTTGCCCGCCTTGCACGCCTCGACGGTCATATACGCATGCCAATGATCGGGCGCGGCAATAACGATTCCGTCGACGTCGCTACGGTCATACAGGCGTCGGAAGTCGGTCGTTTGATTTTCGGGAGCAATTTCATAACGCTCCGCCGCGAGACCGAGCGTTTTCGAGTCGACGTCGCAAAACGCGGCGATTTTCAGATCGGGAGACTGCGAAAACGCCGTAAGGAGCTGCCCGCCTCGATTTGCCAGTCCGATAAACGCGAGTCGAACTTTGTCGTTCGCGCCGATAATCTGTCCGCGCGACGTTTCCGTCTGAAGCGCGGCGAGTCCGAATCCAAGCGTCGAGGCCGCGCTCGTTTTCATGAATCCGCGACGATTGGTCGTTCCGGCGACTTTTTTCATTTTACGTCTCCTGTCTTTTAGGCTCAGAACGCGTTTTAGGACGATCTAAAACGTCCCTATAAGGGTATCAGAAACGCCGCGCCCGCGCAACCGTTTCGAGTGTTGTTTTTCAAACGGTCGTTGAAATCGGCTAGAACGTCGGATATACTGACTGGAACAGGCGCGACGAGCGCCGTCGAGGAGATTTAATATGCATCACGACGACCGGATTGAGCGGGAGATCGCCGAGCGACGTCTCGCGTTCCTGAAAGGGCCCCGCGCGACGTTCCAAGTTTTGAGCGTCGTTCGTCGCGTAATTTTAGGGGGAGCGCTCGCCGCGATCCTATACAGATTTTGGCGTCTTTCTCGATCTTCTTCGTCTGAACCGATCCTACAATTTCCAGAGAACCGTTCCGAGGAATGACGCATGAACGATTCGTTACTTCTTAAAGCGTTGCGCCGCGAGCCAGTCGAACGTCCGCCCGTGTGGCTTATGCGTCAGGCGGGGCGTTATATGGCGGAATACCGAGCGGTTCGCGAAGGTCGGTCGTTCCTTGAGCTTTGTCGAACCCCGAAGCTTTGCGCCGAGGTCATGGCAACCGCCGTCGAGCGGCTTGGCGTCGACGCGGCGATCGTCTTCGCAGACTTGCTGCCCATGCTCGTTCCGATGGGATTTGATTTGCAGTATGTCGCGGGGGACGGTCCGGTTATTTCGAACCCGTTCCGATCGGTTGCGGATTTGGATCGCGTCGTCGAACTCGACGACGTTTCGGCGATGAGCTGCGTTTTCGATTCCGTCGCGCTCACGCGTCAAGCCGTCGCGCCGCTCCCCGTGATCGGATTCGCCGGGGCGCCTTTTACGCTCGCGGGCTACGCGATCGAAGGAGGAACAAGTCGTCAGTTTCTTACGACGAAACGGTTTATGAAGACGGAGCCGGAGACGTGGCGCGAGTTCCTTTTGAGACTGGCGCGATCTTCCGCGCGGTATCTCAACGGGCAGATCGCCGCCGGCGCCGAGGTTGTACAAATTTTCGACAGCTGGGTCGGGACGCTCGGCGTCGAAGATTATCGCAAATACGTTCTCCCCGCCGTTCAGGAACTGACGCGCATGATAACCCCAGGCGTTCCCGTTATATACTTTGGCTCGGGCAATCCTGCGCTTCTGCGTTCTTTCGCTGAAGCGGGGACGGCTTGCGTCGGCGTCGATTGGCGCGTTCCAATCGTCGACGCGTGGGACGCGATTGGGTCAGACCGCGCCGTTCAGGGCAATCTTGATCCCGCGACGCTTCTCGCGTCTCCCGAGACGGTTCGCCGAGAGACGACGCGTATTTTGGATCAAGTAGGGGATCGTCCCGGTTTCATCTTCAATCTTGGGCACGGGATTCATAAGGAGACGCCGGTTGAAAACGTCGTCCGCCTTGTGGAGACGGTTAAAACTTGGCGTCGCGTTTGACGAACGCGATTCATCACGACGAACGACAGGAGACAGACGATGAGCGTTAAAGGAGCGCTTTTCTCGACGATCTTTGGGGCGATTTTGGGTTGCGTCGCGTTGGCGTCAGGCGCGGAATCCGAAACCGCGCGGACCGTTACGGTTCGCGTCGCGGCGGATTCTCAGAACGAAGGCTACGAGGCGTATCGCGCGCTCGACGGAAATCCGGAAACTTTCTGGCATTCCGAATTTTCGAGCGCGCCCTTTGAGAACGCCGCGATCCCTATCTATTGCGGATATTGGACGGGTTGCAACGCCGACCATCCCGCGCGCGTGAAGTCGCGACGATTCAGCGAAGACCGGCCCTTCGAACTTCGCGTCGATTTAGGCGGCGTCTATCCGCTTAACGGCGTTCGTTATACTCCACGCGCCGACGGCGTTGAAAACGGATCGGTTGATAAGTACGAAATTTACGCTCTTGAGGAAGTCGGCGAAAACGTTTCAAGTCCGAACGTTCCGAACGAACTCATGGCGCCTGATTTCGCGTCCGACGGAATCTGGAACGCGGAGCTTGGCGCGCCTGCGGCGACCGGCGACTTTAACGGCGCCGCGGGGGGTGTCGAGTTCGATACCCCCGTGAACGCTCGATATTTGGTTTTCCGCGTCTTGAGCGAACACGGCGGTCGTCCCTTTGCAAACGCGGCTGAACTTGAACCTCTTGCCGACGGCGTGATTTTCCGCGTTCAATCGCGTCCAACTCTTGCAACTCGCAAAATAGCGCTCGATAAAGCGACGGAGTGCGCGCTAAATCTCTTAAACGTCTCCGCCGACGAACTGAAGGAAAGTCCGTACTTTCTCGATCTCGTCGATCAGTTCAATCGCCTTGTCGACGAACTTGGTCGTCCCGAGTATTACGACGCGATCGCCGACCAGACGGCGACTCCCGAAAGCGGACTGCTTCCCTCCGACCGCGACCCTCTTGACGTCGTTCTTCGTAGGACGATGGCGCTGTGGCTCAATTTACGCGGATTTGAAAGAGACGTTCTGGATCACGACGGAGCGCCTGAAGGACTTCCCGAATTGGAACTCAGACTTTTCAACGTCTTAAGACTTGCCGCCGCCGGTCTGTCCGTGGAAAACGTTGAATACCGTTTTCAGGCGTTCCTTATCGTCGCGTTTGCGCGGCGCGCGCTTCTGATGGAGCGCGAAGAACTCGATTTTGACGAGATTCTTTTCGTCAAGCGCAACCGTTCGAATTACAGTCATATTTGCGATCAATTTTACGGTAGATCCGCCATGCCTGGGGGCGGGCTTTTCGCGCTCTCTCAGCCTTTTGGCTCCGAAGAGGACGCGCTAGGACTCCTCGAAAACGCGGCGCTTATGAACGCGTCGAACCCGGTCGCGAAGGAGAAATTGACGTCGCTGTGGTCGGCTCTGTACTGCCCCAGAACTCGCGATTTACTCTCCAATTCAACCGTCGTCGGCGATTCTCGCCTATCCGGAAAGAGGCTCGAAGGAGGCGCTTTTATCGCGCCCGACCTTTCTTACGACGCAAAGAAAATCGCTTTTGCATGGTGCGAATGCGTAGGATCGGCGCAACACGTCGAGTCGCTTGATCTTTCTCGCGGTCATACGCAAGAGGGGCGGTGTTATCACATCTTTACGTGCAACGCGGACGGCTCTGAACTTAAAGAGATTACCGACGGAACGTGGAACGATATCGATCCGTGCTTCCTGCCGAACGGACGAATCGCTTTCATCTCCGAGCGGCGCGGCGGGTATCTGCGATGCGGACGCGACTGTCCGAATTACACGCTTTTCGACATGAGTCTCGACGGCTCGAAAATTCGTCCTCTCAGCTTCCATGAGACGAACGAATGGGCGCCGAGCGTTTCAAACGACGGTCAGATTCTTTGGACGCGCTGGGATTATATCGACCGTTTCGGATGCATTGCGCACGGCGCGTGGACGACGAGTCCCGACGGGCGCAATCCTCGCGCTGTGTGCGGAAATTACGCGCCGCGCCATCAACGTCCCGACGCTGTTCTTGATATTCGCGCAATTCCCGGTTCTAACAAGCTAATCGCGACCGCCGGACCGCACCACGGACAATCCTTTGGCTCGATTATCAAAATCGATCCGAACGCTCCCGACGATCCCAAGAGTCCGATAACGCGCATGACGCCCGACGTCGGGTTTCCCGAAAGTCAGAACGGAGCGCAGGTTTGGGGAACGCCATGGCCGCTGGCGGAAGATCTTTTCCTCGCGGTCGCCGATTATTCCGTCGCCGTTGGCGAAGGGCGGGAAGGGGGACGCTATCTCCGAGGCGATTACGGTATTTACCTCGCCGACTCGTATGGAAACCGCGAGCTTCTCTATCGCGATCCTGAAATCGGTTCTTCGACGCCGATTCCTTTTGTCGCGCGCGAAACGCCTCCCGTTGTTCCGGGGCTAGTCGAGGAAGACGAAATCGTTGGCGCTCCGTATTTCACGCCGCCTCCGTTCGACGCGGAGAGACCGCAGGCTATCGTCGCGATTCAAAACGTTTACGCGTCCGACGCGCCGATTGAGCCCGAACGCAAAGTCGCGGCGATTCGCGTCGTGCAGGTCTACTGCATGTCCGTTCCTTCCGGACGTCCCCCCTATGAGATCGGGGCCCGGGAAGCGACCGCCGCCGACTCTGTCAAACTAGCGCGCCGCGTTTGGGGCGTCGCGCCCGTCGAAGAGGACGGCAGCGCGTGTTTCTATGTTCCCGCGAACTGCGAACTGTATTTCCAGACTCTCGATTCCGACGGCGTCGCGATCCGTTCAATGCGGAGCGGAACAGCGTTTAAGCCTGGCGAACGACTCTCTTGCGTCGGTTGTCACGAGTCGCGCGAAACGGCGTCGGCGCCGCTGACTCCGAACGATCCGAAGACGACTCCCCTCGCGCTGCTTCGCGAGCCGTCGAAACTTGTTTCCGAAGGAGTTGGGACGGAGCCCGTGAATTTTCCCGAACTGATTCAACCGATACTCGACGAGCGCTGCGTCAAATGTCACGCGAAAGCGGAAAATGTCGAACAGGGCGCGCCCGATCTTTCACGCAAGCCGACGGGAGGTTTTTACGCGTCGTACGCGAATTTGGTCGATCGCGGTTGCGCCATGACAAACTTCGACGATCCGCTCCGTTCGGTTCCCGGGAAGTTTGGCGCAAGCGCGTCGAAACTGCTTCCGATGTTGGAAAATCATTACGGAGTCGAACTTAGCGATACGGAACGTCGGAGGATCGCGTTATGGCTCGACACGACGTCGAATTTTTACGGCGTCTACGATAAAGAAGGGTGTGAAAAAGAGTTCCGAGGCGAACGCGCTTTTCCGACTCTAGAATGATTCCACAACGCGTCGCAAGCGAGAGACTTATCTCGCTTGACGGAGACCGAAGAAAAAATTTTTGAAAATTTTTTTTGAAACAACCTTGACGCGCTTTAAAAGTGTGGCATAATCTTGCCTGTCTTTGACGGACGCGGCTTTCGGTCGCGGTTGTCTCTGACGCGATATTTAACAATCAGGTAAAGTACAAATCATACAGTGTGACGCCAACCGTCGTCGGAGAGATTCGACGACCTTTGGAGTAAGCCAATAGAAACGATTCAAAGAAATGTCTTGCGCTTTGACCGGCGCGGGACCCAAGATCGAACGAAACTTCTTTTGAAGGTTCAAGACTATAAAAAGAATTGAAGGGTTTGATCCTGGCTCAGAATGAACGTTGGCGGCGTGGATTAGGCATGCAAGTCGAGCGGCAAGGTTTTTTTCTTCGGATAGAAACCCTAGAGCGGCGGAAGGGATAGGACAATATAGATACGCGCCTCTTAGCTCAGGATAGCGTCTGGAAACGGGCGATAATACTGAATGAGGTCTCCGGACCAAAGGTGAGATTCCGCTAGGAGATCGGTCTATAGCCTATTAGCTAGTTGGTGGGGTAACGGCCTACCAAGGCGATGATGGGTACGGGGCGTGAGAGCGCGACCCCGATCACTGGGACTGAGACACTGCCCAGACGCCTACGGGCGGCTGCAGTCGAGAATCTTCGGCAATGGACGCAAGTCTGACCGAGCGACGCCGCGTGTATGACGAAGGCCTTCGGGTTGTAAAGTACTGTCGATTGGGCGGAAGTTAGAGGGGGTTCTCCCTTTCTTTTGACCTATCATTTGAGGAAGGACGGGCTAAGTTCGTGCCAGCAGCCGCGGTAAGACGAACTGTT